>JAFEAR010000078.1 GCA_018266335.1 Bdellovibrionales bacterium | reverse complement strand
GTCCATGTCACAATGCATGAACACCTTTGTCGGCACCCTCGGCGCCGCTCCCATCACTCCCATCCCCACAGCCCCCACCGCCATGCTCAACACATCCCGTCGCGTCGTCAATCTCATTCGCCGTCGATCATCTCACAGCCCCGCTCATGTAGTACACTGCGCCCCATGCACCGCCGAACCTTCCTGCTAAGCGCTATGGCAACCCAAGCCGCCGGACCCCGCGCCATCACTTACAAGAAGGTGGGCAATCTCGATATCCAACTCGACCTCTACCATCCCGGCCGCCCCAACGCACCGGCGATCTTCTGGATCCACGGCGGCGCTCTCATCATGGGCTCCCGCACCGGCATCCGCAAATGGCAGCTCGATCGCTACCTCGCCGCCGGATACGCCGTCGCCGCTATCGATTACCGCCTCGCCCCGGAAACCAAACTCCCCGATATCCTCCGCGATGTCGAAGATGCCTGGACCTTCGTTCACCGCCAAAGCTCCACCCTCAACATCAACCCCAAGCGCATCGCCGTCATCGGCCAGTCCGCCGGCGGCTATCTCACCCTCACCACCGGCTTCCGCTGCAAACCTAAGCCCGCCTGTCTCGTCCCCTTTTACGGTTACGGAGACATCGCCGCCGATTGGTACGCCAAGCCCGACCCTTTCTATCTCAAACAGCCTCACGTCTCCGAGCAGGACGCCCGCGCCGCCGTCGGCGCCCAGCCCCTAACGGGAGTTACCGGACCCAATAACCGCGGCCGTTTCTATCTCTGGACCCGCCAGCAAGGCCGTTGGAATCAGGAAGTCTCTACGCTTGACCCGATAACTCAGCACAAGTTATTCAAACCCTACTCCCCCGCCTGGAACGTCACTAAGTCCTACCCGCCCACTCTCCTCCTGCACGGCGACGCCGATACCGACGTTCCCTACTCCCAAAGCGTCCAAATGGCCGCCGCCCTCAAACATGCAGGCGTCGAACACGAACTCATCACCATCCCCAACGGCCCCCACGGCTTCGATGCCCGCGAAGACGCCCCCCACGTCCAGGCAGCCTTCGCCAAGGTCCTAGACTTCCTAAGCAAATACCTAACTTAAGTTACCCTGAGCCAGTTTGCGCCCAAGCCGGAGTTGTGGGAAAATCTCTCAGCTTCACATTCACCCGATTAGGAGGACTTAGAACCGCATGGCGCTAACTTACAGAGCAGACTGGGAACGAGCCAAGAACGATTACGTCGCTCTCACCAAGGAGCACAAGCCCAAGGAAAAAACCCTGGGCATCATGAAAACAGGACACACCGGCCTCCATAAAACGCTCGAAAAAGCGTGCGATTACACCGACGTTAAGAAACAAAAAGTCCAAAAGGCAAAGGAATTCGCGAAACTCACCGAAGCCTTTGCCAAGGAGGCGGACTCCTATATCACCCTCCTCGAAAAGACCCTCAAAGAGGAGAAGCCAGACGCCAACGCTCCCAAGACCGATAAATACCGCGGTCTCAAGATGCTCAAAACCAAGCTCGAGAGCTATAAGGTCGGCTTCAAGCTCGAACATCAACGGATCTCGGAAGACGAACAAAAAATCGGCCAGATGGAACAGTTCGGTACCCAGATTCGCGCCAGCCTCGAAAAGAATTTCTCGGCTTATAAGGCCGCGGAAAAAACAATTAAGGCCGCCGCCTCCGTCGCCATCTATGACCGCGACATGCAAAACGCCGCCCGCTGCATCACCACCGCGCTCGGCCAGTACAAGCTCATCGAGCAGAATTACAAGCAGCGGAAGGTGGAGCCCGTCAACTCGCTAAAGCAAAACTTTGTCGATGCTGAGAAATTCGTCGCCCTCCTGACCCCCTGGGCCAGCGGTGACAAAGCGACTCTGTCCGCCAAGGCCACCTCAGCAGACGTGCTAGCCGCCCTCAAAGAAGCAACCACCATCGTCAAAGCCTGCGCCCAAACTTTCAACATCGGCTATTAGGCCAAGCCTACCGAAATCCATCTCCGGCGCCGTGTAGATCCCAACACGGCGCCTTTTCTCTTTTTCTTCGCAGAAATCCAAAATAGGCCGTTCACAACTTTTTCAAATTTATTTCTCGATTCCCTTCAACTATTTACAAACTAAGACAAAACCGTTTTCCCCACCCTCCCAGCTATTTTGAGCACGGACAAGGCGAACTCCGCCCCTCCAAATTCAACCGAAAGAAGGAAAATCGTCGTGCTCATTTCAAACAAACAACTGCAGGCCAACCAGGCCAATGCGAAGAAATCCACGGGCCCCAAAACCCAAGCCGGCAAAGACATCGCCAAACTCAATGCCCTCCGCACCGCGCTTTACACAAAGCAAACAGTTGTATACTCCGCCGGCGAAACCGACGCCATGTGGGAATCCCACCGTCAGGCCGTGGTCGACGACCTAAAGCCCCAAGGCGCCATCCAACTCTTACTCGTCGAAGACATCGCCAGCGCTACCTTCCGTATCCGCCGCATTCGTCGCATGGAATCCGGCCATCTCGACGCCCGTTGCGAGCACACCTACAACGCCACCATCATGACCACCCCTACCGGCAAAAAGTTCAACCCAATCTACGACGGCTACCCCACCGGTCAAGACCAAGCCGATTCCCGTCTCCTAGGCGACACCGGAGCCCAAGTCACAACCTGCACCAAGCTCCTACCGGAAATCTGGCGTCAAGAGCAACGTCTCCAGTCCGCCTGGCAAAGAGATTTAAAGCTCCTGAAGCAACTCCAAGCCGAACAATCCCAACAGGAACCCGAGCCCGAGGTCCCCTTGGAAAACGAACCCGAATCCACTGAAACCAAAGGAACCCCCGTTCCCCAACCAATAATGCTAAAACCCTCTCAACCCCCAACCCAACCAGCGCAAGGCGAAGCCGAAGCGAAACCCACCTCCGACCCCACGCTCAAATAACCCAAATCCCCCGGCGTTCCGTCGCGACGCCCCCAAATTAGCCCTCGGACAACGTCAGTCCCCCATGAAGTAAGCCCAAAGTGTCCCCAAACCCCAAAACGAAAAAGGCGGAAGCCCGCCAGGGCGCAGCACCTTCGAACCCAGCACCGCCCCGCGTTATTCTGCCTCCTATCTCCTACCTCCTATCTCCTCCCCAGGGCGCAGCCCCCGCGACCCCAGCACCCCCCCGCGTTATTCTGCCTCCTATCTCCTACCTCCTATCTCCTCCTCAGGGCGCAGCGCCCCGCGCCCCCAGCACCACCCATTCCGACTTCCGTCTTCCGACTTCCGTCTTCCCCTTCAGCGTCCCCCCACCCCCCAAACCCTCCCTCTCCCCCGAAAATAAATCATCTCCCCCACCACCGCCGGCGTCGCCATCACCGTCTCCCCCAGCTCATTCTTCCCCAACTCCTGGAACTTCGGCCCCAGCGCGATGACATGCGTCACCCCTTCTTCCGACGTCACATAAAGCCGCCCTCCCGCCGCCACCGCCGATGCTGAGAATCCCGAGTTCCCCTGCGCGAGCCGCTGTTGATACAGCCGCTCGCCCGTCGACATTTGGTACGCGCTCAAGATCCCGTTGTCATTGCAGAAGTACCCGATCCCATCCACCACCACCGGCGTCTGCATATAGTTCCCCGCCCGATCCTGCCGCCACGCAAACGCGTCTTTTTGCTCCGTGATGTCTCCACGCGCGCTCTCCTTGATCGCATAGATCGGCCGCTGATCTCCATGCGCACTCGTGAGCACAATCAGGCCATTCGCGCCCACCGGCGTCGGCGTCGGAATATCGCCCCCGCCCGTCAACCGCCACAGTTCCTTGCCCGTCTCCACGTCGTACCCGCCGCTCTGCTTCCACCCGTTCACCACCACC
>JAFEAR010000077.1 GCA_018266335.1 Bdellovibrionales bacterium | reverse complement strand
CTCGTAGCCTTTGATTCGGGCTTCTTCAATGTCGTTTGTTGGGTGCGAGGCCATGGTGTTGAGCGATGAAGATTCTTGCCGTGTTTGGTGGTTTGTGGATTTGGCATAGGGTTTGACGGAGTCTCCCCGGAGGTCGTCATGAGTAACCTGGACATGAGCGAGGTCCTGTCTGTCGAGGTAGTTGATCGCCAGATCACGCATGATGTAGTCGAGGATGGACGAGGCCATCTTGATTTGATCGTGTCCCGATACCGGTCCGTTAGGTTCGAAGCGCATCAACGTGAAGGATTCAACGAATTCTTCGAGCGGAACGCCGTATTGCAGTCCTAAGGATATCGCGATTGCAAAGCAGTTCATGAGACTACGAAATGCGGCACCTTCTTTGTGCATGTCCAGGAAGATTTCCCCCAGAGTTCCGTCTTCATACTCTCCTGTCCTGATATAGAGCTTGTGCCCGCCTATCGTGGCTTTCTGGGTATAGCCTGTCCGGCGATTCGGCAGGTTCCGATGTGTTCCTCTGGCCGTTACGAGCTGGCGCGGCTCGGGGGTGAGGGCGTGTCTATCGGCATCTTGGTTATCTCTGGGCTGGGCCAACATTTTTGTCGTGATCTCCATGGCTCTCCGGGTTGTTCTGATTTCGACTTAGTCGATATCTTTGTATTACTGATGTCTAAATGAGTGAGGGTGTGGGCGGCAGAAGGAGCTTGGATATGACCTACTCCTGTGTATGGCTGAGACAATGGTCTGGTAATACACGATGAGAAGGGGGGAGCCATGTCGGAACAAGGCATTGAGGAATTGAGGATCCGTAATCGAGCAGGGCAGCGAGATCCCATTGTGGACGGGAAGGTCTTGGTGGGATATGGCGCATGTTTGCAGGACCCTCAGCGAAGAGAAGGATACCTTGTGATCCGAGATGAGGATCGTTCTGGGCATGTGGGGATTTTTGGGACGACCCGTATCGGGAAAACGCGATTGATGGAGTCCATCCTCGAGCAGGACATCCGGAGTCACAAATCGGTGGTTGCAATCGATCCCAAAGGGGACATCGACCTCTTTTCAAAGGTCGTGCAGGTCGCTGCAGAGGCCGGGAGGCTGGATGAAGTGATGCTGGTGACGCCGATCTTTCCAGACTACTCCAACTATCTCGATCCGTTGGCGAATTACTATATGGAAGATGAGTTGGTCAGCCATATCGTCTCAGGGATCAAGGTGAAGGATGACTACTACCTCTCCATTGCGTCTGAGGTTTCCCAGGTGATCGTCTCGGGACTAATCAAACTCGCGACAAGTCGAGGGCAAGTCCCGACCATCTCCTTCAACGATGTCAATCAACGGGTGGGCTACACTGAATTGATCAATTTCCGAGATGTCTTAAAGGTTCTGAATGATACGGAGGAGCTGTGTGGCCTGATTGATAGAGTGTGCCATGGTCCCGGCATCGCGGAGCATTTCGCCAAGGTGTCGTCTTCCCTTCGCACGATGCTGAGCGCGCTGACTTTTGGGAATATTGGTCGGATTATTGGGAAGGCGCGAACCAATGAATTCATCACTCGTCTGGAGCAGGGCAAGCGGGTCATCCTGGTATGTCATACTGGGTCATTGTTGAGTCCTCGCGCGTCCCTCATTTTCGGACGGGTGTTTGTGTCTATGATTCAAAGTCTCGTTGGACGTCTTTTCGCGTCCGGCCGTCAGTTGGATCCTCCGTTGTGCGTGCATATCGACGAAGGACATAACGTGCTGTATCCGGGGATTCAAGAAATTTTCAATAAGGCCGGCGGGGCAAACGTTTGGCTGCACTTCTATGAGCAATCAGGTGCGCAAATGTCGGCTGAGATTGGGGCGGATCTGGCCCGAAGTATCAGCGACAATATCAACAGCTGGATTTATTTTCGAGTCAATCATGCTGAGACGGCGCAAAGTGTTGAGGATGCTTCTCCGCTGGTGCAACGGCCACGGTCAGTCGTGTCTGTGCAAGGCAACGTCACGTTGCATTTGAATGAAGAACGCTTGGTGTTGCGGGACCGCGTGTTGCATTTGCCAAAGCGGTGTTTTTACATGCGTACTCATGGCCAGTGGTACAAAGGGAAGACGCTGGATAGCAGTGCGTCCTACGTCCAGGTGAAGTTTCCTACACCTGCGGTCAATAGCCCTAAATCGGAAACCCCTCCCTCTGCCGCGTAAGCGTAGGGCCCGAGTCCGGATCGCCGATTGCGTCTTGGACTCGGGCGATCATTGAGCGTGTCACCATTCCGACACACGTCCCACCCGCAAACACCAACAGCTGATCCGAACCGCTGAGGAGCATCGCATCGAGCGCCCGTTGTAAAGTGTGAACCGGGTGCACGATTAGATCTGAGGACAAGTTGCGAATGAACGGGGTGATGGTCGTTCCGTTCGGAGCGAGCCACTTGGGGTCGGTGCGCACGTCTTTGTAATACACCAAGCCCGTGATCTGCCCGTGTTCGGCGGTGGGGTAAGCTCGGTACCCGTAACGAAGAAACTGGTCTTGCAGCTCTTGTAGGGGTGTATCGTGGGCTAGCGTCACCATGCGATCCCGCGGAATCATCACTTCCTGCAGCGGTCTGGTGAGCTGTTCACTCTGTTGTACGGTGCGATAAGCGGTCTCGGCGATCATGCGGAGAATGCCGCCGATAATCGCAAGCCATAGCGTTTGGTACTGAAAGATTATGCCGAGAATGCCGATGGCCATCATGCCGCTGCTGATTTGTTTGCTCATTTGAGCGGTACGTTCAGTGGCGACCGCAAAGGAATGGGTTTGAGTCCACAAAACTGCCCGTAAGATGCGGCCGCCGTCCATTGGCAGGCAGGGAATGAAGAGATTGTAGGCGCCGAGTGTGAGATTAACTTTGTAGAGGAAGTTTGCCAGAGGGTCTGCCTTCAGCGCATAGAGGAGGATGGTAAGGAGAAAGGAGCAAGCTGGACCTGCGAGGGCGACCAGAATTTCCACCCGAGGGCTTGAGAGTTCCCGCTCAAAAATTGTCCAACCTCCGAGAATGTGCAATTCGATGGTCTTGACGGCGTACCCGAGTCGCCGGGCGGTGACGGCATGGGCTAGTTCATGCAAAAAAACTGAGACGAGAATGAGGAGGGTGGCGATTGCTCCGGACGCCCACTGGTAGCTGACGGGGAGGTCAGCCTGCGTGTCGTGAAAGTAATTGGCTGCGAGACTCCAGGTGATGAGACCAAATCCGATGAGCCATGTGTAATGGAGCCGTACATGGAAACTGGCGATGAGGAACGTCATTCCTTCTCATCCTTGCTTGGCTGCGGTGTATGTCTGCGAACCCGTGTGAAGGAACGAGTGGTGCTGCTTCGAGGTGCGGAGGAAGCTGGCTCTCCCGTGACTTTAGTCTGTCGCTTCTCGATCGGTGGCAACTGCGCCACAGGTCGCGGGGGATGTGGTTCCATTCGTGGCTGATCGACGGGCGCCGTTCTGCCCTTCCACGAGCTTGCGGCAGATTCAAAACGCCAATGTCCCTTTGCGAGGTCTTGAGGTGAAGCCTGCCCGGCCACGTATTGGACGACTTTGAGGGCGTCATCGACCTCATCGGCAATCGCGACGAGGATCAAGTATCCCTTGGGGACGACGAGATAGAAGCCGCGATATTCCCGGTCTTTTGTTTCACCGCGTTTCACTTCAACAATTTCCCCGACCGCGGCATCGAAGGTGCATTCACCGACGGCCCCAAAACGGCCTACTGGGGTGATTTGAATGGCATAAAAACCACGTGCCAGAGATTTGGTCTCGGTGTCCCATGTCACGCGTGCCACAAAGGGGCGATCCTTCCGTTCGCATTGGGTGCGGAACTCGAAACGGAATATGCAGGGAGACTTCATCAGACTTGATCCATCGCGAATCCAGGAAGAATGTCGTCTGGGATCGGCGCGAGAAACCGACAGAGCGAGTCAAGGTTCTGCTGAGATGCGTTGTGATAGTGCTCTGACGGATATGTGAGGAAGAGTTGGTTCCGCGGTCGCGTAATAGCTACGTAGAGGAGGCGTCGTTCTTCTTCAAGGGCGTCCTCGTCATGCCAACTTCTGACGGGAGGAAACTGCCCATCGAGGACCCAGATAACAAAGACCACATCCCACTCCAAACCTTTGGCGCTATGGATTGTCGAAAGAACGAGGTGGTGTTCTGGGTGGGCATGCTTTGTACCCGGTGTGGTCGAAGGGTTCAACGTGAGGTCTTCCAAGAATGCCTCTAAGGTGAGTGATTGCCGCGCGAGATAGCAGAGTTGCTTCAGATCTTCGAGCCGGACTTTGGCATCTTCTGGATAATCGCGCTTAAGAATCGGCTCGTAGTGTTTGATTACGAAGGTGAGACGATCGGCTAAAGAAATCGTATCGTCCTGTGTCGTCCGGATAACGTTATTTAAAAGCCGGATAGCTGATTCCGCCTTGCCAGGGACATGATCGAGCACGTCCAGAGGGTGGGGGGCCTCCTGCATGGTGGCGATAAGCCGCTCGGCGAGCTTCGGCCCGACGCGATCGAGGAGCAGGAGTAGCCGATGCCAGGCATTGCTGTCGAGAGGATTGTCTGCCGCGCGGAGATACGCGAGCACGTCTTTGAAGTGTGCTGTTTCGGTTAGCTGGAGACCACCATATTTGACGAAGGCAAGCTTATGCCGTGCTAGCGTCAGTTCAAGGTTGTTCGAGTGGGCAGAGGAGCGAAATAAGACCGCCATGCGG
>JAFEAR010000076.1 GCA_018266335.1 Bdellovibrionales bacterium | reverse complement strand
TGCAAACTCAAACCATGCTCTATGACCGAAATGGCAAACGAAAGTATCTAACTTCGAACGAGCGTCGCGCCTTTATGGAGGCGGCAAGACGGGCGAATCCAAAGGTGGAGACATTCTGCCTAACGCTCGCGTATACGGGCGCGCATCTCGGAAGTACTTGCGCTCACGCCCCAACGCATCGACCGCGAGGGACAGACTATCGTATTCGAGTGCCTCAAAAAGCGAACGCGAGGCGTTTTCAGGGCGGTGCCAGTTCCAGAGGAACTACTCGAACGACTTGAAGTCGTGCATCACCTATCGCTCACACCGCAGCTGCAAACACGAATGTGGAGGTGGGGGCGAACTACGGCATGGCAGCGAGTGAAAGAAGTAATGGCGGAAGCCGAGATAGCGAAGTCATGGGCAATGCCCAAAGCCCTGCGGCACGCGTTTGGCGTGGCTGGCGTGGCTGAAGCCCAAGCACCACTTAATATGGTTCAGAAGTGGATGGGACATGCGCGGCTTGAAACCACGGCGCTCTACGCAAATGCAATCGGCAATGAAGAACTAAAGATTGCACAGAGAATGTGGCACTAAGAATTGACAACCTTCTTCAGTTGCAACGTTGGTTCCCAGTTTGGCGGCCGCGCTCTGCCAACGCTTGACCAATGCATTCCCTTTCTAATCCATTCGTGACGCCAAGATTCATACGAGTATCCCAGATCATCGTCGCAAACTCCAAACTCGAACCCGCAAGAAGGACATATCTCGTAGGAGCCGCCCCCGGACGATGTCCTTGGCGGTTCTCGAAGATTTGGAAACCCGCAAACGGGGCAAAGTGACGCCATTGGGTTTTAGTGTACCGCACCAGGTTGTGCATCACTCAGAAGTCTATGGGAAATCTCGAAAACGAAATGCCCAACTCGCGTTGCAGAAGCCATACTCCCACGAAAAGAACGAGCAACGAGAGGGGTAGTCGAACCAACAGGAATATCTCAAAGTCTCTTTGACTTCGGTATTTTCCATCTTGTCGGCTGATCAGCGGCGCCAATAGCCAGCCGCAAAGAGGAACAGCAAGCGCGACGAGGAAGGTAATGAGGACTGCGGCAAAGCCGTTCTCGGGCACGATGCTTCCAGTTACAAACACGAAGGCGAAATAGCCAATCTCCAGCGCGGCACTGAAAACACGGAAGTAGCCTGTGTCAGATGGAAACAGTTCTGCCGCTAGCTCTTTCAAGCCCATCGTGCCCATGAGGACATCCTAGCATGCGACCATTGCGATTGCGTTCGGCCATTGCGCTGTCAACCGAGTGCTAAGCGCCACGGCATTTCAAATTTCCGACATCAAGAACAAACCCCGCAATGAACGAGCCCGCCAAGGAGCCTCCCAAATTTAATATATCAGACACTGGAAAGCTTATGTGATACCTAGCGAGTATTGCATCAACTAACCCGAAGCTTATTTGATTTGTAAGCTCCAGCGATCCCTTGGACCAATCGCCTGACTTCAAATCCGCCCAGGTCTGTACCAACGAAAGCCCGTTTGTGATGAGATCGGCCGCGATTTCCGACGTGTCTCCTCCTTTTGCTGCGACTATCTTCAGTGCCAATGCTAGTGCAGCTTGATGGACGTCCGCGCTCGTCCTGGCAGCTTCGATGCCAACGCCGAAGGCGTGTGAAATTGTTGTCCCCGAACATATTGCGGGCGTTGTGTCCGACATATTCATTGCCGGCAGTTGTGGTGGTGGATTGAGTGTATTTGCTAGCGCCGAAGGAGGCGCCAGCGATTGACCATTTGAGTCGGAATTTGGCGGTAGCGTAGCGACCGCAGTGGTTGTTGTTGTCGCGCCCAGTTGCTGCAGCGTAAACGTCTGCCCTGTTTCCGATTGCACAAAGTACGTGCCTGGAGGGAACGTTTGACCTCTTATCTGATCAGCAGTCAACTGGGCACCTGTTCCGGATTGGACATAGATTGCTTGCTGTTTCGGTGCAGGTGCGGTCGGGTTTGGCGATGGAGTTGGCTGATTGTAGCTTGACGCAGGCGCATCTGAGCCTGGGCCCGAGTAGCCGAACTGGGCCGCATATTGTGGAGTTCCGGTCGAGACCAGCTGACCATCCTTGTATATCTCTACGGTGCCAGATGATGTCGGCCGGAATGTATATGCAGGCGTCGCTGGCGACGCCGACTGCGGCGTAGCAGTGCTGCCTGGCCCTTGATATCCGTACTGTTGTGCCGCCGTAGCAGCTGGCATTCCTGCAGCAAGCAGCTCGCCGTTCCTGAATACCTCTGTGGTGTTGTTCGCCGTTGGCACAAACACATATGTGCCATTCGTGCAAGACTGCAGTCCTGACGGACCTATCGCGAGTGCAGGACACGTTGGAAGCGTAGCGCTCGGTGTCGATGCAGGAGAGGGAATCGGCGCAGATTGCGATGGGGCAATTGTAGTAGCGACATCCCTCTGACTCGCAGAGGGCGTCGAAACGGTGATCGCCGCAAGGCCATCCGTCGTCGTCGGCATCGCCGATAGCGCACTTCTGGACTGTTCCGTTGTAGCTACGTTCGAAGCACTGTCACCGCCTGCTGTCTGATAAGTCCCTTGCGCTCCAGCGCGATACCCGTAGCCGCCGGCGGCGTTCTGAGGAGAGGTCGTGGTGATGAACTGGCCGTGCTGGTACACGGAAACAGTCATGACCGCGTTTCCGCTGTAGTTTTCGGCGAACACATACGGATCGCCCGCTATGACCGCATTGGTCCCCTCGGCGTCTCGCACTGCCTGGCCGGCGGGGTCCGCAACAGGTGGCTGTGGAGGCGGAGTGGCAACTGCCTGAGGAGCCGGCGAGCTTGGAGCAGGCGGCGAGTTCTCAGTTGGTGCTGCTGGCGACGCATTGGCTGTGGCGGCAGTGGTGGGCGCCTCCCCTACCGGCGTTTCCGGCTGTGTTGGAGCGGCACTCGGCGAAACACTACTCGAAACTGCGGCAGGCTGGTTCGGCACAGTGCTCGGCGCTGCTGCTCCTTCCGCGCTAGGCGGTGTCGAAGTAGTACCAAAGCGCCGACGCGAAAACCGCCAGTCACCCTTGTCTCGGGGCTCTACCGACGGAACAGCATTCGCGGGAGCTCCAGCTTGCGCTGGCTCCGGAGTGACACCGAGCGCACGAGGGCGTCCCTGAACTGGCCACACGGCTGTTTGCGGCTGTCCCGGAACAACAGGCGCCCCGCTTTCGGGCCGCTGACCGAACCGACGCCGCATTGGCGTTGGCGCACTTGGTTCTACATCGTGCCCGGCTGTCGTGGCACCGACCGAAGCACTCACCTCTCCTTCACTCGGTCGAGACGGAAACGGTGGGTGTCTGGCTACGCCGCTTCCCAACGGTGCACCATCTGCGCCCGACTGCGTGGGAGTTTGATTGCCATACGGCTTTACGACTTGGACTGCCCCTTGCGGTGGCGTTCCGCCTTGGTCTTGGTTGGTTGTCGTACGACGACGCCAATCAGGAACGCCAGGGAACACTGGTTGGGTGCGCTGTGGTGGGGCGACAGGCCATGGCCTTGACGGCGGCGGAGTGGTGGTTCGCCTTGCTGGCGAAGGAGCGCTACCCAACGGCGCCGTTTGAGCGGGATGACAGAAGCGTTGCAGAGGACATTCGCGAGCGGAAGCAGCACCAGCCACTAGCGCAAGAGATACAAGGCAGCTGGCTGCAATGGCAGCGCGGAAGGTATGTTCCACTGGCGCCCCCGTACTTCAACAAGGGGAATAGTAGCGAAATACGGAACTAAGTGACAGGTGACGCTCTTGCTGGCGAATTACTTCAGCAAAATCAGTGACATCTGCATAATTTGCTAGAGTTACCTAACACTCCGACAAACTACTGCGTCATCGAGAAATCCTTGTCGCACGGCGGCCGCATCGGTCTCGCTTGCGAAATAGAGTACGAGCGATCGGGAATTTGCGACCGTCAAAACAACGACGCTGAGATCAGGGGTTGACTGATATCGCGACAACTTTCGCCCTACGATCTGAATCGAGCTAAAGTAGCTACTTACTGTCATCACTTTCGCGGCCAGAACATCGCTTGCATGTAGCGAAACATCCCGCGAAGAAGATTGCCCGCCACTCTCGATCACTGAATGAAATTCAAAATCACAGCCATCAAGGCTTGTTTGCACATTGCTCACCGTCACCTTCAGAGTGTCCGCTTGCTCAGTACCTGCACCGAGGTCCACATACTTCAGCGTAAAGCGTTGGATGGCATTAGATGTCAGTTTCGCGGCTATATCATTCGCCACATTTGGATAACTGACCCTGGCGTCAACCAGCGCCGACCGAACCGCTGTAATCTCGGGATCAGTAGGCTGCAAAATTGATGCTTGGTCGAGGTCCTTGCTTGCAAAGTCGTATTGTCTGAGTGCAACAAAGGCCCGCGCGCGCTTCACATATGCAAGCTCTTGATCCTGCGATGAGAGGCCGCCTTCGTTGAGCGCGCGCGTGAACATGGCCACCGCAGAGCCATATTCGCCCCGGTCAAGTGCATCGAGACCAGCATTCGCGTCCGCCACTGCTTGTGGATCGGCTCTAGCACTCACAAAAACGCAAATGGCTAGAATGAGTCCGTACGTCCAGCGCATTCATCTCCCCAAGGCAAGAGCGCCACTATAGACACATACTTCTCGGCAGGGGTTCTGAACAGAATGCCCCATTCTGTTCGGACTTTTGACCGTGCCCGTTCCATGGCGCGCGGCAGGAGGCGCTCATGCTGCCGGGTCAGGGGCACATTGCCAGGGTCACAGCTCGAAGAAGGGGCGCGTACGCTGCCTTATGCGCGATCACCCTACTCTCCCCAGCGTCCATAGCGGAGAAACTCAACAACGGCGACTACAGTGACGTTCCTGTTCTTTGTACACCGGAACACCCTTTGGTTGTTTGGAGAAACTCTGTTCCCATAGATATGTATCCTCCGTATTCAAGAGAGCAACGAGCGCTCGCCCTTACTCGGTTCGAGCGGTTTATCGGCTGCAAGAAGTACTGGAGGATCGGCAGCGATTCAGAAGCAGCGGCACAAACCACTGCAATTGACGCAGGCGATGTGCGAATAAAAGGTCATCCGTACTTCGGCAAGGTGAAGGGGTACAACCGCAAAACCGGGGTGACGAGGATGTGGTAGCGCCCATCGCGGGATGCCGACCAAAGCCAGCGGTTCGAACCAATCTCACGACCGCCATTCAGCACAAGCTTCGGAGATGTCATGCCAACCTACGAACGATTTCATTGCTTCGTTTGCGACATCGAGACGAACTATCTCCGCTTCTGTCAAGCCGGAAAGGGAAACCAGTGCGGGTTCAGAACAAAGCGGTGGCAGGTCGCAGAAGATCCCATGGGTCGAATACTTGATCGAAGGATCGACGAGAGAAACTGGGTTGCGGACCGTATGTGGGAAAAACAGGGAGAGTCATAGGCGTGAAGTACCAGTCTACCCGCTACCTATGTGGCGTATGCAAGCAGGAGGCCAACTCTCTCGCTGCCTGCAACAAGGGCCGGCGAAGCGAACAATGCGGCCTGCTCAGTAAGCGTTGGACACCTATCGCCGAGCACAAGTCGTGGGATGATTTGACATACGCCGAACGTGACCGCGCTTGCCCCGGCAATGACGACTAGCCAGTACCGAGGACAAGCCGTTATCAGGACAATGTGAGCAAGCAATCCCTTCGAGTGCCATCGACGGCAATGGTCTCGTGCCTGGCTCCTTCAATCAGACCTTCACGACCACAAGCAGGCTTTGTCAAAGTCACAAGGACAGTCGCCGCGTCCTCGCACATGTTTTCCGATCCGCCTACAACGGCTCGGCCGGATTGGAATAGTGGACTATAAGGAGCGCAACGGCAGCAAAGAGCGCCATGTTGGGAAACTCTGATTGCCACGCCCGGCGCTTGTCGGGCATTAGTTGTCTCAGCTCCGGTAGATGCTCAGCCACGAACAGCGCCGTCTCGTACCGGGTCTCGACTTCTTTCGACTTGAAACAGGCCAGAACCTGCTCGCGGGAGAGAACGCGCGTCGGTATACCACGTATCGCCGCAGCCGATATCAGCGAACGGCACAGCTCACGTATTCGCGTATGACGCTTTGATGCCAAGCTTTCAAAGTCTTCGAGAACGAGCATTGCAGGTCGATACCAGTCGAGCAGCACCTCTGCGCGCTGGAGACACCTTGCATTCTTTTCCTCGTCGCCACGCGCGGATTTGGCCAGTCTGCAAACTTCCCGATCAACGATGGAAAGTGGGCCGTCGAAAAGCGCCCAGCCGAAGCCATCAACAGAGGGAAAAATGGCGAGCGCCGCCTTGTCATGTGGTAGGTCACCGAATTTCATATGACAGGTTTGTCGCTAGCTGCCCTGCGCGCTATCTCTTCCAATAGTTCCCTTTGCACGAGCGCGATCGGACTGGACTGCTCAGCTAAGCGCTCGGCAAAATCGATTGCGCGTAGCGTGACGGCCGCTTCCACCGTCGAATACAACCCTGGAAAAAGTCTTCTTGCTGGCTCACCGAAGGCGAATTCCGCGCCGATGAGCGCATGAACGGTCGGCTCCCGCGAAAGACGCTCAAAGCGCGATATGAGGCTTACCGATTGCCCAAGGAGTGACGCCAACTCGCGTTGCGAAAGTCCCCACCGTTTACGGTGTGTGCGCAGGTACGTCGGATACGGAAAGTGGTGCATACGAGAGGGTGAACCGTTGAGGAAATGGACCTCTTGGTTCGTGCGATCCGCACTGCGGGCGCAGGGGTAATCTTTCCAGTTGGCACCCTCTCGAAAAAGACGTGCGCTTTTGACTCTGTGTCAATTTTCTGCGCGGGGCTGTCTCATAGAATGTAAAAGCTTGTCCCGGTCCTTGCACTGTGGATAGCAGCTCGCGCCACAACCAGTGCCATAGAGTCAACGAAGCACGCCTACCCTGCTGGTCGAGTTCGGACCAACATGGAGGCAATGACAAAGCACTACGAGGAGTATCCTGAAGACTTTTTCATCGACCGCTACATGCCCGGAGCAAGCGCTGTCGAGCGGGAGGCTGCGAGACAAAACGTACGCAATCTGATCTCCGTTCTCATCCGGATAAACGACCGTCTCCGACGTGAAGCCGAAGGCGATTCGCCGAAAGGAAAGATTCACGGTAGATTCCATGAATAGTGCCTATGAAGCGCTATTTCGCATACATCCGCGTCTCCACGATCCGGCAGGGCGAACATGGTTCGTCACTACAGGAACAGCGCCGCGCCATCGAGGCGTACGCAGCGCGTCTGAACCTATCCATCGTAAGCTGGTTTGAAGAGAGAGAAACCGCCGCCAAGAGCGGCAGAGCCGTATTCGCCGGCATGCTGTCCAAGCTCGAAAAGGGCCACGCCGATGGCGTTCTCATTCATAAGATTGACCGCAGCGCCCGCAACCTGCGCGACTGGGCCAAACTCGGCGAACTCATTGACCGTGGTATTGATGTGCACTTCGCCCACGACAATGTCGACCTCCATTCGCGCGGCGGACGACTATCCGCTGACATTCAAGCGGTCGTCGCGGCCGACTATATTCGCAATCTTCGTGAAGAGGTACTCAAAGGTCAGCGGGGCCGGCTCAGCCAGGGCATCTATCCATTTGGCGCACCGGTCGGATACCTCAATACGGGAAAGGGGCGCCTCAAAGCCATCGACCCCGAGCGTGCTCCACTCGTGAGACAGGCATTTGAACTCTACGCCACCGGAACCATCGGCCTAAAAGGCCTTCGCGCCGAAATGAAGCGTCGGGGCCTAACCTCGTTGCGGTCCGGGAAGCCGCTCAGTCTTAATGCCCTGTCGCTAATGCTCAACAACCCCTTCTACATGGGGACCATATACATTCGGCGTTCGCGACAGACATTCAAAGGCAATCATGAGCCGATAGTGAGCGCCCTGCTCTACGAACGGGTCCGCGCCATTCTCCACGGGAAGCTCGTCATCCGTCTCGTCAAGCACGACTTCACATTCAGAAAACTCGTCAAATGTACCGGGTGCGGTCTCAATCTCATCGGCGAGCAGAAAAAGGGCCGCTACACCTACTACCGATGCCAAAGCCCGACCTGCAAAGGCACAAATGTTCGAGAAGAGGTTTTGGACAACCTCGTCCAGACGAATTTGGCGCTCCTTGCATGGCGCAATCAAGAGCGCGACTTCGCGCTAGCCACCGCCGCCAAGGAGTTGGCAACAGCGGATGACCAGCTTGAGCGCCTGCGGGCAACCCTCACGCTACAGGCTGCGAAACTCGATGACCGTCTCATTCGCCTGACCGACGCTTATCTTGATCAAGCGATCGACAAAGAGATGTTTGAGCGACGCAAACAAGCGCTATTGGCTGAGCAAGCCGAGCTTCGCGACCAGTTGGCAGGGCTATCCAGTGATGACCTGCCCATCAATAGAGCTTTCAACTACCTGGAACTCGGAGATGCCGCCTATTCCGGATATGTGACGGCGAGCCCAGCAGAGCGCCGCTCACTCGTCCAAAGCGTTACCTCGAACTTCACACTTTCGCGAAAAGAGCCTGCATTTACGCTACTTTCGCCCTATCAGGAGATAGCGAACTGCCGAAAACTTGAGTTATGTGCAGATGTTCGAGCGATACCTCGAACCTACATCATGCAGTTACTGGACATTGTGGTCGCCTTTGACACAGCGTCAAGAAAGGCACCGCCGGGAAGCGTGAAAGGAATGCTTCCCCTTTCCACCGACGAGCGCCATCTACACATCTAGGGCATACTGCGCGATACCGCATTTTTGTGCGGTTATCAGCTTACACATGCTCTATGCCTCATAAGAAGACGAAGCACGACCTTTGCGTATGTCAGGATCCGCCTCTTCCACCTGGATGGGTAGACCCGCCGGACAAACCGGGCCTCGGCATGCTGGTCGTGAGATACATGCCGACCGCAACGCCCGAAGAACATGATGCTGCGTATCAGAACGTAGAGAACCTGATTGGGGTTCTTATACGCATCAACAATCGGCTGCGGGACGAACATCACCGGTCGAATTAGGCTCAATATGTAAAGATCACAATTTGGATCAGCGCATATGAAACCTTCGGGTGGCCTCCGCGCGTCAAAATACCCCACCAAACGTTGCGACCAAACCCGAAGGAGAACGCCGGCTCTACTGGCCAACGCCAGCCGAATATCTGCGCGATTTGGTCAATCGTACTAAGTCTTGCGCTCTAGATGCTTAGTATGATATTCTTTCCATCTTAAACGGGAATATCTGAATATGGCAAAAGCTCATATAACAACAACCGACGGCACCAAAGTAACGATTGAGGGGTCGCACGATGAGATAGTAGCATTGATTGCGCGGCTCGAAGGCCGCTCTGGGAGCGTCGAACGTGTAGAAAAGACCCCGACAAGGCTCCATAAGAGCAAGGCCAAGCCAACCCTGGTAGATCTCATAGCTGAGTTAACCGATGGCGGTTTTTTTAAGAAGCCGAAGGAGCTCGGCGCAATTAGACTAGCACTTGAAGAGCATGGCCACTTTTATCCTGTGACTACCCTTTCTCCGGTACTTTTGCGCCTTGTCCGAAAGAAAGAGTTGCGACGTATAAAGGACAATAAGCGCTGGCTATACGTCAGTTAGTGAAAGGAAAAAGCAATGGCAAAGAACAAAGCAGTCGACAGTGTGGGTAAGATGGTGACGATCCTGACGCCGCTCTCTTCCGAAGACAGAAACCGTGTCATACATGCTGCACTAATGCTTCTGGGTGGCAAGCCGTTCGAAATTCAGGATGGACAGAGATCAGTAGACGGAGCCGCTGGCGGCGACAAGACAAAATTCGCCAGCCTACCTGCGCGAGCTCAAACATGGGCCAAACAGAACAATCTGGCATCTGACGAGCTTCAACAGGTCTTCCACATAGATGGCGAAACAGCCGAGGTTATTTCCTCCGAAATCTCGGGGAAAAACACCGCGGAAAAGACAATCAAAGCCTACCTCCTAACCGGCCTCGCCAACCTCCTGTCTACTGGTACGCCGACCTTCACTGACAAAGCCGCGAGGACCTTGTGCGAGAGTTTAGGTTGCTACGACAACACCAACCACGGCAAATATCTAAAGAAAAAGGGAAACCTCATTACTGGAACTAAGCAGAAAGGTTGGACAATTACGGCACCGGGGCTAAAACGTGGAGCCGCCTTGGTCAAGGAATTGGGCGCCGATAGGGCATGACAGAACCGGCGACAATACTTGCTACTCTCCCCGCAGGTCTACGCAATCCGCTCTTGCAGAGCTACCAGGAGATAGCATCAAATTTTGCGGAACACAGGTGGGAACCATCTGAACTCAACGGCGGAAAGTTCTGTGAGGTCGTGTTCACAATCATCAGTGGCTCCCTTAGGGGAGCCTTCGCGTCAAAGCCTTCAAAACCTTCCAACATGTTGGCGTCATGCCAAGCTTTAGAAAAGATTTCTCCAGACCCAAATCGTGTTGGGGACAGAAGCTTGCGCATTCTCATTCCTCGAATACTGCCAGTCCTGTATGAAATACGAAACAATCGAGGAGTTGGACACGTTGGAGGTGATGTTGATCCCAACTTCCTTGATGCAACTGCTGTCTACAGCATGGCGAGCTGGGTATTGGCAGAGCTTGTAAGAATTTTTCACAACGTCTCGACGCGAGAAGCGCAAGAAACAGCAGACGCATTGATCGAACGCAAACATCCTTTGGTTTGGGATGTGGAAAGCGTCAAGAGAGTACTGGATCCCTCAATGCCGAAGGCGGATCAGACACTTCTGCTACTGCACGCGAAACCATCATGGGTCTCTGTAAGTGATCTCCTGACTTGGGTTGAGTACAGCAATCCCGCAAAATTTCGTGCCGGGTTACTCGGGACGCTACATAAGTCTCGCCTGGTTGAGTACGACCAAAAAAGCGCGCGGGTTCGCATTTCCCCATTGGGGGTAGCCGACGTCGAGGCTCGTATTCTAAAATCTCGACCGATGGCACGATAAGGCATTAGATTGTCGACGAGAAACTCGCTCGTACTGGCACAAGCAAGTCCAATTCCCCCGCCTACAAATTGTTAGAGCCAGTTTGGCTAGGCGTGCTCTTTTGCCAGCCTGTCAACTTATGTGCAGATGTTCGAGCGATACCTCGAACCTACATCATGCAATTGCTGGACATTGTGGTCGCCTTTGACACAGCGTCAAGAAAGGCACCCTCAACCCAAGCCACATCAAATCGAACGAGCCTCTCAAACGGAAGTCGTTTTCACTAGTTTGGGTTTCTACCCACCAGAAATGTCGACATCAACGCGGTCCACTTTGAAGCTCTCTACGGTCAACGCCGTTGCGATTGCCGGATCAAAAAGCGCCAAATTCGATCCGTCACTCACCGAACTTCTATAGATCACCCCGCTGTAATCAGCATTCTTTATGAATTCGCAGAGGTATTGGCTCGGGACATAGTCTATTGCGCCACCCGAAGGCGAAATTGGGCGAGTAAGTTCCTCGCCAAGGCGTTCAAGAAAGCCAATATCTACGCGTAAAAAACCGACCGTATCCACGTCCTCAAGCAAAAACGGAGATACAAGCTTTCGGGGCTCCCGGAGATCCACAATCTTTAGGTCAGCAGGTATCGAGAATGTCGCAACACTCGCCCGTTCACCAGTATGAGGGCGAATCTCCGATATGGCTGTCTTCGGACTTGATCCGAGATACAGATATGGAATGCCTGATGGATTGGCTCGGCCATATGATGCTAAACGACTTGAAGGAGCCGTCATGTCATCAAGCGGAAATTGAGTTTCACCGATTTGGAGTCGAGCCCGGTACCAGGTAGTAGGAAGGTCAACGGCCGGCAACTGGCCCAGATGCCCTTGTAGCCGTTCCAAGTCAATTTGCGAACTTGGGAAGTATCGATTTTTTGTCTTCAATTCGTTGCTAAGCGTCTCCCACCGAGCAAGAGCATCGCTTTGGTATCCAGGGGATGGCGAAAATAACTGACGTACGATCTCGCCATTGTCGAGCACATCAGCGAGTAAGCTCTTTGCGCCTGGAATATCCATTCTCGGATGTCCAAATAGCTGCCAATCTGACTTGAACCACTCAACCAACAGCTTTCCTGCTGAGTCAGGTTCATAGATGCCAATTAGCAATTCGAACTCGTCACGGAGCTTGCTTGGCTCAACGAGCGCTACTCCCTCACTTCCGCAGTAAGAACAGGTGCCAATGCTGTCGGACAAACGAGGAATCACTCGCTTGGCGAGATCACGGTCTCCAAAGCATTCTGGACAACACCGCATGGCCACTCAGGCAAAGTAGTGCGCAAGCGTTTCTATATGATGCTGCATTGAGAGTTTCTTTATGTAGCCCAAGCCGGGAAAGTGCTTGTTCGCGTGCAACTCCCGGAACTCAACTACCGCCTTCGTTTCCTCAACTTTCGAATCCGGCTTGTCGAGCCTGGCGACCATCGCACCCACCGCTTCAGCAAATTTGCCAGCTGGATCAGTAGGAGTGTCTTTTCGATCAGACACAAAATGATAAGCAAACATGGCGTCGTCTTTGTCTGGGTCAATGAACGTCAGGTGAATGGCCACAGCATAGGCTGGGCCACCGCTTTCTGAGTAATCATCGCCAACTGTCAGGAAGTCTCCGAACCCATCCATGTCTTCGTCCTCGTACGTTACATGAAGGTCGGAGAAAAATTCAATTTCTGGATACTCTCGGTTTATCCTGCGCTGGAAGCCGTCACGAAGTAACACTCGCTCGCAGCCCTCGAAGTGTTTTCGATATAGTCTTCCACTATAGGGTTCAAAGAATATTTGCTTGAAGTCCTTCAGGTCGGCACCAAGATGACCTGCCAATTCCTTTGCGTTTGTAAAACCCCTGTGAATCAGTACGACGCGATGCTTCTTATGCTGGCCGACGAGCGCAATGGCGTCATCAAGTGTGACGTCCTCGTGCAACAGAATGCCCGCGGCGATATTTGCACTTTTTAGATATTTGTCGCCGAGGAGTGCGGATATGTCTGCGCCATCGTCGGAGTGGTCACCGTGATACGGATTAACAACTACGATTGCAGTTCCTTCTGCTTTGCAAACT
>JAFEAR010000075.1 GCA_018266335.1 Bdellovibrionales bacterium | reverse complement strand
CTGGTTATCGAACACTTCGCTCCCAACCATCTGCGTAGGCTTCTACGCCGCCGTCGAGACAATCACAGCGCCAAAAAATCCAGATCAAGTTTCGACTATGTCGCTCCAGGAACATCTCGTGAGTAAATAGGGCCTGGGCGGAAATCCGATCACTCCGGCCAGAGCAGACGTGACACACCTTGCTAAATGAGTCTCAATTACACGTGTACCGTTTTCAGCCCAAGTTCCAGACTGCAAGGACTTCTGCCTGGATGCACATACAAGCACACCGATCACGGCGTGCCTTCCCGATTATATGTTTCGCACATTAAGCGAAGATCCATTGCCTCTGTAGACGCATCACAGAGGTCGCACCGGTTCAAACTTCCCGTCAGGCGTTAGCACGCCGGCACATAATCTAAACAGCGGGTCTGTTTGTTGCCAAAACTTTTCAACCCTGGCTGCAGTATCATGTGCTTCGCACACGGCGATGACGGTGACCGGAGCCTGAGTCGGTCGGCTTCGGAGCCTGTCCAAGATATGGCGAATTCGGAATTCGTTCGAAAAACGTCGGATGTACACCACCTCGATAGCGATTACGTTCCCATCTTTTTCCGCGAGATAATCATATCCGCCGTCCGGTCCAGGAAATCCCGGTGAAACTTTGAAGCCAGCTTGGATGAGCCATGACGCCACCGCGCGTTCAGCGTTCAGCGCACGAAGCTGCATCGCTCCATGACGGGTCAACGGAACGTCAAAGAAAAGACTTTCCTCCTCGCGCAGCTCGGCGACGACGTTCGCGCTCGCACCAAACAGTTCCAGTAGCCGCGAGAACCTCACGATGTGGAATGAGTGCCCGTGCGATGCCCTCCGGAATTCGTCCACCAGTTCGTATCGTGGATACAAGTGCTGGTTTTCGCTTCGATGCCACCAATCTGCTTTCTCGTCACCAGAAACAAAAATCACGCTTTGTTTTCGTGCAGCTCCTATTTCCAAAATCGTTAACCAAATTAGGAGGTCGCCTATGCCCTCGTCGTCTTTGGCATTGTCTTTGTAGCCTGGTGGTATTTGATTACGGTAACGGCTTGCGTGCTCGTCTCGTACCTTTTCCAGCGGCCTTGTCATGTCAATGACTATCTTTTCAGGAAACAACCGGCTGTAAAGCAAGCTCACCGGATCATTCCATTCCCAGGAGGCAACTTTATCGATTACCACTGTAAGTGCCTCTCGATAACGGCCGACAAGGGCGTCTAACTCTTTTTCGAGTTTTCGCACTTCGGAGTATTCTGTGGCCGTCTCTAGGAGTGGGTATGGTCCCTGCTGAAACGACCTTAGGTCGGATCGTCGCCGAAAGAGTTTTTGATGGAGTTCAGACAGCTTCTTTACGCGATTCCGAGTAAATTCCCTTGCGACTTGAGCGGGGATGAGAAGGCGGCCGGCGTCGAGCAACCTCCGATAGGTTGTTTCGATTTCCGAAAGAGTCTGCGCCCCACTTGCGTATGGGACCAGGAGAGTATTGGTATCAAGTACAATACAAGCAGTTTCTTTCACACCCTCCAACGTGAGCGGCTTTGCGGTGAACACTGCCGCAGCATCGGGGAATATGGAATTCGCAGCGAACATGTCAACCCGATGGACCGGTTGCTCCATTTTCGAAGCAGCCGGTTCAGTTTCGGTTTGGCGATCTGTTTTGGCCATGGTACGCAAGCGCCCTCGACGGTTAAGTAATCAATATAACCACGCTACGAGTGCCGCTACAACCGCAACCGCAGCTGTAGCACAGCCGCCATCCGATGGAAGCACGCTATCCGATGATCTGGCAAGATGACTAGTTAGACGGCTTCCAGGTAGACCGCGCTCCGTGGGTACGGACACATCGGCTGCTCTTGGCAGTTGGCCGCTCGCCGCGCCCCGAAATTGATCCAATGCCCATCCCCCCAAAACCCGTTCACAACCCATCCCAAATGATCCCACCCCTTTCCTTTCAACACCTTCCCCTCCCACCCGCCGCGAACCTCCACACTTCCGCACCCCCAAAACTTGACACGCCCTGCTACCCTGTAGCCGGAATACCACCCGAAAAGGGCCAGCCCCGCGCTGGCCCTTTTCGCATTTCACTCCGGAGTTTCTTATGTCCTCCATTTCGCAGGAAAAACTCGAAGCCAACCGCGCCAACGCGCAACTCTCTACCGGACCCGTCACCGACGCCGGCAAACAGCGCTCTTCTCAAAACGCCGTCCGCCACGGCCTCAACGCCAAGGGCCTCGTCGTCACGCCCGAAACTCAGCCCGCGCTCGACAGTCTCGAAGCCGAACTCCGCGACATGCTCGAACCAGAAGGAATCCTGGAAGAAACTTCTTTCGCCAAGCTCCTCACCGCCCGCTGGAACATGATCCGCGTCCAGAACCTAGAGCTCGACCTGCAAGCCAAAATCGATGGCCAGGACCCGCTCTCCCATCCCGACACAAAGAAGGACGCCGCGCTCTATCACCGCTATTACATGCGTTACGAAAGCAGCTATAACCGCGCGCTCAAGGAACTCAAAGATCTGCAAACCACCCGCGCCATTCACATCGTCGGCAACTCTCCCAAGGACAATGTCCGCCTGCCCGTACTCACCGATCCCCAGAAATTACAAGCCTTTGTGAAACGAAGCCAAACTCTCCGGACCATGCGGCTCAAAACAGAGATTCTGGAAGTAAATCGCCTGATCAAACAGTCGGAAAGCGTCCTCTCGCAGCAGAAATAAGGAGGATTCTAATCGAAAACCCAAAAACTCAGCGTCGAATTCAACTCAGTCCGGAGTGAGTGCACCCGTCGTGTCTCTACAAAGTCACTACGCTTCCGGCTTCAACTTGGGAAACCAGATCTTTCGCGCATTCTCTCCCAAAATCAGCCGCCGTTCTTTATCCGTTAGCGGCAGCGCTTCTTTGAAAATCCGCAAATGCTCCTGGTAACTCACCATTGGCGTCCAAAGCTTGTTGGGATAAGAACTGGTCCACAAGCACCGCTCCGCCCCATAAGTCCGGATAATCTGCATGCAAGGCTCATGTAGGTCCTCGCACGGATAAGGCCGCTGGCTCCCGGTCCCGATAAAGTCCACCTTCGGATACAGATTCGGAAACCGCGACAGGCTCAGCACCTTCTTCAAGTTCTCCTGCAACGCCGGCCCCGGCTTCAGATCCATGCAATGGCAAAACCCGATTGTCAGCTTCGGATGCTCTTCCAGCATCTTCACCGCGCCCTCGATATGCTCCGGCCGCATCAGGAACAGGTCGATCGTGATCCCTTCCTCGGCCACCACCTTCCATAGCGCCCGCACGCCCGGATCGTCGAACGTCTTCCTCTGGTTCGATGGCACGCTCCGCAGCGACCGCACGCCATAGTCGCGGATAAACCGCCGCAGATCCAACACACTGTGCGGATCATCGGGATCCAGAGTGCACACCCCGCACATCCAGTCCGGATTCACCTTCGTCTGGTCGCACAGGTACCGGTTGTCGTAGCCGTAAAAGCTCACCGTTTGGATCGCCCGCACCGCCCGCACCCCAGCCGCCTTGATCGTCTGGTGCAAATGCTCGGCGGAACCCACGCCCTTCGGCGGCCGCAGCGGTTTGTCCTTGGGTTGATACCGCCGTTCATCGAACGACGTTATATGGGCGTGACAGTCGATCACCAGCATGCAGCAAGTATAATGGCTTGCTTATATGCGCGTGGTCCCTGCCCTGTCGCGGCTTCTTCTTTTCGCCCTTTTCGTAACCTCCGCCTTCGCTGAGCGAGCCCGCTTCGCCAGCGGTTACATGTACTCTTACTACGTCCCGCCCGCGGCCCCCACGCCCTGGCGGCCCGCTTGGTCACCCGATGGCAAAGAGCTCGCCTTCGGCATGTCCGGCTCCCTCTGGAAGATCAAACTCGGTGACACCACCGCCTACGAACTAACCACGAACAAGAGTTACGACTCTTCCCCCGCCTGGTCCCCCGATGGCCGCTGGATCGCCTACACCACTGAGGATTCCACCAGCGTCAACCTCATGCTCCTCAACGTGACCACCGGCGAATCCACCGCCCTCACTCGAGGCGCGGGCATCAACCTCGATGCCACGTGGTCGCCCGATGGCAAGCGCCTCGCCTATGTGCGAAACGAACCCAACGGCCAGTTCCACATCTGGATGATGCCGATGGACAACGGCAACGCGGGCAAGCCCGTGCGGCTCACAGAGCCTAACTCCTTCGGTCGCGCCCGCCTCTACTTCAGCCCTAACGATGACCATATCTCGCCCACTTGGTCGCCCGACGGTAAGGAAATCATCCTTGTCTCCAACCGCAACATCACCCTCGGCTCCGGCGCCATCTGGCGCGCCCCCGTTGAGCCCAACATGATGGCCAAGGCCAAGATGATCTACCGCGAAGAGACGCTCTACCGCACGCAGCCCCAGTGGTCGCACGATGGCAAGCGCATCGTCTACAGCTCCTACCGCGGCTCCCAGTTCAACAACCTCTACGTGCTCCCGGTCGTCGGCGGCGAGCCCTACCAGCTCACCTTCGGTAACTGGGATCACTTCGATCCTCGCTGGTCGCCCGATGGTGAAGCCATCGCCTATATCTCCAATCGCAACGGCAACTCCGAGTTACGCGTCCTCCACACCTACGGTGGCCAGGATCGTCCGGTTGAAATCCGCCGCCGCGCCTGGAAGCGCCCCATGTCGACCCTCGAAGTAAAGCTCCTTGAAAATGGTCGACCCACCGCCGCGCGCGTCTATCTCACCGGCTCCGATGGCAAGACCTACACCCCGCCCACCGCCTACCAGCGCGTCGCCGGACGCTCCGTCCGTCGTGACTTCTTCCATGCCGATGGCAGCTTCATCGTCGATGTCCCGCCCGGCGAAGTTACTATCGAGTTAGCCAAGGGCGTCGAGTATATCCCCGTAACCCGAAAGGTCACGATTGACCCCGGCGCATCCCGCGTCGAAGTAATCGACCTCCGCCGTCTCGTGTCCATGAACGCCGCCGGATGGTACAGCGGCAGTGATCACGTCCACATGAACTACGGCGGCAACCTGCACAACACGCCCGAAAACCTCATGATGATGGGCCGCGCTGAAGACCTTGACATGATCGGCGAGAAGGTCGCCAATAAGGACAACCGCATCTTCGATCACCAATACTTCACCGGCGGCACGCCCCACAAGCTATCGAATAAGGATCACCTGCTCACCTTCGGCGAAGAGTACCGCCCACCCTTCTATGGCCACCTCAACTTCATCAACCTAACGGAGCATCTCCTCTCCCCCTACACCACCGGCTACGAAGGCACCGCCATCGAGAGTCTCTATCCCTCGAACACCGATATCTTCCGCATCGGCCGAGCCCAAGGCGCGCTCGCTGGCTATGTCCATCCCTTCTCCAATGACCCCAAGAAGACCCAGTATCTCGTCGCCCGAGGCTTCCCGGTTGACCTAGCCCTCGGCAGCTTCGACTATATGGAAGTCATGACCAGCGCCGGCCACTTCACTTGGTCCGAGCGCATCTGGCATCGCGCCCTCAATTGCGGCTTCCGCGTCACCGCCTCAGCCGGTGAAGACTCGATTCTCAACCTCCACGCCACGCCCATCCTCGGCTCCGCCCGCTT
>JAFEAR010000074.1 GCA_018266335.1 Bdellovibrionales bacterium | reverse complement strand
TCGGCGCATTCAGACAATGCGGCTAATAACCGAGATTCCGGAGATGACTCCAAAAATTGAATCGGGAACTTTGAGTTTAAGTAATATCTGTCAGGCACAAAGCTTCTTTCGTGATCTCAAAAAGGCGCAGCCCGAAATGGCTTTCAGCAAAGAGCAAAAAATCGAGGTTCTGGCCCAAATGGAGGATAAATCCACTCGTGAAGGACAAAAGGTGATCCTGTCCATTTGCCCACCCACGGTGCTGCCTCGCGAGCGCGAGCGCATGGTGAGTGCGGAGCATACGGAAGTACGTTTTTTAATCGATCAACAGCTACGCGAGAGTCTGGATCAGGTTCGCGCGCTACTCGGGCCCAGGGGTGCTGGATTGAGCCTGGCCGAGCTGGTGGCTGAAATGGCTCGTTTAAGTACCGAGAGACTTAGCGAAAAGCACTTTGGTAAAACTCGAGTAGGGGCGGAGCGCGAAGATCCGGTTGCTAACCCCGGCGCCGGGGTAGACAGTCCCGAGATTAAATCCGATGCTGCAGAGCTCCGCAAACGTACGCGTTATATTTCCAAAGCCGTTAAGCATCAGGTTTGGCGTGCGGCAGGTGGAAAATGCACGGCCTGCGGATCTAAACACCAGCTGCAGTTCGATCACATCCAACCTTTCGCCCTGGGAGGCGACTCAAGACCTGAGAATATTCAGCTACTCTGTAGCTCTTGTAATCTGCGGCGCGGGATTCAATCCTTTGGGACTCAAAGCATGCAGAGAGGATGATTCGCCCTTAAAATTCCACGTAACGAACGGGCGCGGAGTGCCAGTAGCCGTCGGGACGCCAGCGGGCGAAACTTTGGGTGACGGGCTGGCGCGGGTAGATGCCCGTGACCGGCACGCCAGCCGCGTGGGCCAAGTGGAGTGGTCCCGTGCTGCTAGAAACAACGTGTTCGGCGCTGCCCAAATACGCGATGAGATCGCGCACGGCAGGCAAACTGCGCACCATGCGCGCGCCCTCGCGGAGAATGCCGCTTTGCTCAATCCCCTGCACCTTGGCTTCGGCATCGTCGCCACTCACCAACAAATCTACCGAACGGCCCGCCGCAATTTCCTTACGGGCCCAGGTCAAGTAATCGGCTAAGGGAAGATCGGCGGCCGATCCGCGATTGGAAACCACCAAGACCGTATGGCTCGCCACCAGCGATCGCCACTCGGGCGGAATTTTCAGCGCCGGAAGACCCACAAACTCAGGAACCGGCATGCCCACCCAGCGGAGAGCTTCGCGAGCAAGCTCGAGGTTGTACTGCATTTCACTCATGGCCACGCGACTTCGCCGTTGTCCCACGCTGCGCGTGTAGGACCAGAGAGCACTGAGTTTGGAGCGCGGTCCCATAGTGCGTTGAATGCCAGCGCGGCCGAAAATCTCACGGGCCGCTGGCACATGGACCAGCGCCAGCCCCACGCCGTTGGCATAACCTTCGGAGGATTGCGCCGTCCAAAGATCGTCGCAAAGTCCGTTGCGCTGGGCCCACTCGCCCACTCCCCGCGCGTAGCTCGACACGTGGAGCGCGATACGAGGACAACCCGCACGACGCAAGAGTCCAAGCACGGGCAGGCTTAAAATCAAATCACCGAGACGATCGGCACGAGAAACTACAAAAGGGAGGGCCGAGCCCCGTGGTGTGAGCGTCATGGGAATGCTAACCTCGAGGACCAATGGCAGCCGCGCTTACCAAGAAGAACGAAGAGTCCGTCGTCCTTAAGTTTTTGTGGTCGCGCGTTGCTAAACACTTGAAGTGGGTTCTCCTCTCCTTTCTTTTCGCCTCCGTGGCCGCCGTTGTCCAGGTCAAGACCTCACAACTTGTGCAGGGACTTATGGACGAGGCCCTGATTCCGAAGGATTGGCACAAGCTGCTCTACTTTTGCGCCCTCATCGTACTTATTTTTTTGATTGATGGCGTGGCGGACTTTTTTCACCGCCTGTGTCTGCGCATTGCGGCCGAACGAACCGTACGGGACATGCGCCGCGAAATTTTCGCGCGCTTCTTAGTGCAGTCGGGCGAGCAAAATTCGCAGTCAACCTCCAGCAAGGCTCTGGCCTACGTGCTCTCGGATACGAACCTGGTGGGCACCGGTCTGCACGTCATTGCCGACTTGCTGCGCGAGCCCCTTATTCTCGTCGCGCTTCTAGGGCGCCTCGTGTACATGAACTGGCAACTCACGCTCATATGCTTTGTTGCCCTACCGGTGGTGTTCGGGATTGGCCGTTTGCTGGGCCTCAGCGCCCGCCGCAATCAGGCCCGCATCCAACGCACGGTGGATTCCATCACCAATCACATCACCGAGACCATGGGCGGGCTGCGCACGGCACACTCCTTTGGTCGCACGCCCCTGCTCCGCGAAGAGTTTCAGGGCGAAACGGACCAGGCGTACCGCTGGCTCGTGCGCTTGGCGCGTGTGGAAGAAACCGTGTCGCCGCTCACCAAGTGGCTCACCAGCTGGGTGGGTGCGAGCCTGATTCTCCTCTGCGGATGGCTCGTGGTGCAGGGTAAAATGACGCCGGGTTCGGTGCTGAGTTACGTAACCGCCGCTGGACTTTTGCAGCAACCGCTCCGCCAGCTCAACCAAGTAAACGTCCGCTTACAAACCGTCATTGCATCGGGACGAAGGATCTACGATTTATTGAGCGCCCCCCTCGATGCCATTGGTCTGGCCCAAAGCAAAATTCTTACTTCAACCGCAGCCAAAGCAAAATCCGTTCGCCATCACGCATCGCTGCCCCTTGAATTTCGCGATGTCTCGTACCGCTATCCCGTGGGCGAAGGTGAATCGAATCGTCCCTTCGCACTACAAGATATTCGCTTGTCACTGGCACCCGGTCGCCGCTTGGCCTTGGTCGGCAAGAGTGGTTCGGGCAAATCGACATTTTCGCTCCTCGCCATGCGCTTTTTGGACCCCACCCGCGGGCAAATTATTTTGGGCGACAAACCGGCTTCCCAGTGGGACCTCGAGGCCTACCGCGAACACTTCGGGTACGTGTCGCAGGACGTCTTTCTGTTTAATCGCTCGCTACGGGACAACTTAAAGTTTGCGCGCCCCGACGCCACCGATCAGCAAATTTGGACGGCCCTGGAGCGTGCTAGCATTAAGCCCTTCGTGGAGCTGCTGCCCCAAGGTCTGGATACTCCTTTGGGTGAGCATGCTTCGAAAATTTCCGGCGGAGAGCGCCAGCGTCTGGCCATTGCCCGCGCTTTTCTGCGCGATGCGCCCATTCTGGTGCTCGACGAAGCCACCTCGCAGCTTGATTCCATCGCCGAGAAAACCGTGCAAGTAGCGATGGCGGAGCTCATGGAAAAACGCAGCGTCGTGCTCATCGCGCATCGTCTAGCCACCGTACGGGAAGTCGACGAAGTCGCCGTCTTTGAATCCGGACGCATTGTGGAGCTTGGATCGCCGGCCGCCCTCCTGGAAAATCCGCACGGACACTTCTCGGCCCTCTGGAACGCCCAGCGCGGAGGCCAAGAAATCGGATGAAAGGTGCCCGCGTTCCCCGCATCGCCGTGTTTTCGGACTTGCATTTGCCGAGCCACCCCGACGATCGCAACGTGGCCTTTGCGGAGACGCTGCGGGATCTCGCCCAACAGCAAATCACCGAACTTTGGCTCCTGGGCGATATCTTCGATTTATTGGTGGGGCCGTACCCTTTTTGGCACGAGCTCCATAAGGACATTTTCGCTGCCCTGAATTTGCTCCGTCGCTGCGGCTGCCGCATCGTGTGGCTCGAGGGCAACCACGACTTCCACCTGAAGAAAATTTGCGAAGATTTAGACATCGAGCTGTACGACGAAGCGCTCCGCTTTAAGGTAGGGCACAAAAAAATTCCAGTCTATTTAGCCCACGGCGACCTAGTGAATACGCAGGACTCCGCTTACCTGCGGTGGCGCGCCTTTACCCGCAACATCCGGTTTCGCAAATTTCTGACCTGGGTGCCCTCGACCTTGGCCGAACGGGCGCTGCAGCCGCTGGCCGAAAAACTCAGCCACACCAGCCGGGGAATGGAGCGCGACCCCGAAGCCGACGTGCGCAAGCTGTACGATGCCTTCGCCCGCGAACGCTTCGCCGAGGGTGTGCACGGAGTTTTCTTAGGCCATTGCCACTATCCCGAGCTGTTGACAGAAGGCGCATGCTTTTACCTAAACCTCGGCAGCTGGACCGGCACCCGATGGACTTACGCACTGTGGGATCCTGACTCGGAGCTCTTCCCAAAAGTCCTTTCTTGCCAGAAGATGGGACTATGACCCCTCCCCCGGAAGTCCGCGGTTACCGACAAAAGCCCCTCTGGATTCCCATCGTGGGAATTTTGTTTATTCTGACGCCCTTCGGAAATTTTTTACTCACGCTCGCTAGCCTGCGCATTCCCCACTGGTACAGCCCCCAAGTATGGGCCTACTGGATTCGTTACATCACGCCCGGCACGTGGGGGCTCATGGCCTTTATCTTTCTCTCGGGATTCTCGCTGTTGTTCTTTGTGCGCACGTGGGCCCTCGTGCTGACCCTCTTCACCCTAGGCACGGTGGTCGTTTACAACCTGCTCATGATTAAAGCGTTCTCACTCATGGGCACCTTTGCGGTGAGCACCATGATTCTCACTACGGCGATCACGATCTACTTTTTGTATTTCTCGCGTTTTCGTCGTCCCTACACGAACCCCAAAATTCGCTGGTGGGAAACCAGTCCCCGCTACCGCGTGGATATTCCGGTCAAGATTGACGGCGTAGCCAAGCACGGCCGATTGGTGGACGTGTCCATTACGGGCGCGCTTATTGAATGGGACGAACCTCGACTCGTTCCCGCCCGCGAAAAAGTGAAGCACATCAACCTTCCGCCCGATTTGCACCTGCCTTGCGTGGCGGCACGCAGCACCGAAAAAGGCTACGGCATTAACTTTGATCATTTGGATAAGGCACAAAAGAAAGCCTTTCAAACCTGGCTCAAGCAGCTGCGCAAGGACCCCTCAAAGATCTTGCCTTGAGAATTCCTTGCCGTCGTAAATCATTCGGCAGGCCTTGCCCTCAACGAGCGTCTCGATAACCACCGGGCGCTTCCATAAGTAACAAAGGTTCCGCAGGGTGTGCTCGGCGAAGTCCACACGCAAGTCACGGCCGTCGTGACGATGAATGAGCAGCATTTCGCCCCGATTGTTATGATTGGCATCGACAATCTCAATCAGCGGCTGTCCAAAGTTGGTTAGCTGCTGAAGCAACTTCGCCTTGATGGTACCAAAGTCGCGCGATTCGATTTCTTCTTCACCCGTGCGGTTGTTTTGCCCGAAAGTGAAGAGTTTGTGTCGCACACAAAAGTCTTCCGTCAGGAAGGTGTCAATGAAAGTGACGTCATTGTAGAGTTTGCGTACGGAAAAGATTTTTTCACGACCCAAGCCAAGCTTCTTGTCCCAAGCGGCACGGGCCGCATAGCCCTCGCACTCGTCCCACTCTTTGCCGAACTGCCCCTTGTTCCAACGCTCCTCGATATCGCGGAAGAGCTCAATGCCAATCTTGTACGGGTTGAAGCCCCCGGGCTGCATGGCCATGGTGCCGCTGTGCGTATCTGCGTAGTCGATGATTTCGGCATCGGTGAGCAGATGTTCGGTCATGAGCTTGGAATGCCAGTAACTCGCCCAGCCTTCGTTCATGATTTTGGTTTGCGCCTGCGGTGCAAAGTAGGAAGCCTCATCACGAATAATACCCAGGCAATCCTGCTGCCATTCTTCGAGCGGAGCGTGCTCGAGCAAAAAGCCCAAAACATCTCGCACGGCGTGCTCAGGGTAGCGCTTGGGAGTAGTCGCCGCCGCTTCTTTTTCGCGCCGCTGAGTATCCTGCTGCGCCTGAGGATTAACAAATTTGTCGAGGTAAGAGTTAGGCCGACGCGCAGCGATTTCGGCGTTTTCCGTGCGCTCTTCACGTTGCTTAGCGCTCTCGGGGGCCGGCGTGCGGCGAATCGCCGGCGCGTGCAAGTCAACCAAGTTGTCGATGGACAAACAAGCATCAATAAATTCTTCGACACGATCCACACCGTGCCGATCCTGATAGCGCCGCACGCGCACGGCGTGATTGGCCATCTCGTCGATCATCTTGCGGTTGGTGTGCGCGAAGTAGAGATTGTTTTTAAAAAAATCGGCGTGCCCACAAACGTGTGCCATCACCAACTTTTGCTCGGCAACGGAGTTGGAGGTTAGCAGGTAGGCATAGCAGGGGTCCGTGTTGATCACCATTTCGTAAATTTTACTCAGGCCATAGGCGTAGCTCTTGGAGAGCCGATCGTACTCCATACCAAAGCGCCAGTGCGGATAACGCTGGGGGAATCCTCCGAGCGAAGCAATTTCGTTCACTTCGTCTGGCTCCACCATTTCGAAAATAATTTCCGGAAAGTCTAAACCTAAGTCGCGAGCCTTCTTGATGATGATGGTTTGCCATTCAGCCAATTCCTTGGGCAAGCCGCGCAAATTCACCATAACCTAGCGTCCCCCTCCGAGGAATTTCTTGATGGACTCGAGAATCCCTTCGCGGTCCGGAATGCGGGTGACAACGAGACGTTCTTCGTCGGAAAAACGCTCGAGGATATCCTTAAAGAACTGACCCGAGCCGTAGCGACTTTCCACCTGCGCGTAGGAAAACTGATTGACCACCGGCAGAATATCGCTCGTGAGCATATCGAGGCAGGACTTAGTGTCCTCGCCCGACCAGTTATCGCCATCGGAAAATTGGAACGGATAAATATTCCAATCGGCCGCGGGGTAATCCTTCTTGATAATATCAACCATGAGTCGGTACGCCGAACTAATGAGCGTGCCACCACTCTCGCGCACGCGGTAGAAAGTGTCCTGATCCACTTCGCGGGCGGCGGCATCGTGAATGATGTAGCGACGATCGATGTTGCGGTACTGCGAGCGCAGCCAGGTATCGATCCAGAAGGCCTCGGTGCGAACAATTTCTTTTTGCTCGTCACCCATACTGCCCGACACGTCCATAATGTAAAAAATCACAGCGTTCGTCTGCGGGCGCGGCGTTTCCGCCCAACCCCGAAAACGCAGATCGCGCCGAATGGGCACGATCACCGGATTCTTGGGATCGTAAGTGCCACTCGCCACCTGTCGCTTCATGGCTTCGCGGTAGGTGCGCTTGAAGTGGCGCAGCGACTGCGGCCCTACATTGTGAATGTTGGTGTACTTCGTGCTCTTGCTGGACACGTCGCGCGAGCCCTTGGGCTGAATGTTGGGGAGCGAAAGCTCTTGGCCCAGAATTTCGGCAAGCTCGTCGATGGACATTTCGACTTCTAAGTCGTGCTGCCCTTCGCCCTCGCCGGCCTCGCCCTTGCCGGGTTGTTGGCCCGCCTCGCCTTCGCCCTGGCCCACGCCCCCCTGGTTTTGCGTGCCGAAGGTAAAGCGCGGCAACTGAATTTGCGGCATGGGAATCGAAACGCGGTCGTTCCCCTTGCGCGCGATCATTTCACCGTTAGAAATAAATTGCTTAAGGTTATCGCGAATCTTGCCCTTGAGAATGTCGCGGAAGCGGGAGTGATCCCGCTTAATACCTGCCATTGCTGAGGGGCCAAAATCCGAAGCCATGTATCTACTTATTATACCCGGCTAGCGTGCCCACGCTGAGCGTCAAAGAGCTGACAACTGCACTTATCAGACGTGGATGCGGAACACGCGGGGCTTGCGCGGCGTCAAAGTGCCACAACCCAGATGCCCTTCGCCGGCCCACAGGGTGTCGCCCACCCAGTTGAGATTCGATAGGTCCTGCACACCCGGAACCCGGCCGTAACTGATGAATTGGGGCAATTCGGACATGAGCTCCGGATCCTCGGCAGCTTCAACTTCGCCCTGCAGCAGTTCTGCCCCTTCTGCTCCCTCCAGCGCCAAATAGAGCGTGGCCTTAGCAAGTGGAGCCGGCCCCTCGAAGGTCGGTTCCTTGTGCACCACCGGGGCAGTCGCCGGCGTGGGCATGCGAAAGGCCATGCCCGTGATGCGCGAAGGAAAGCCCTTAAGGGCCTGCATTTCGTCTTCACCCGAAATTGGATTCACTCGCACGCGAAAGAGGGTGCGCGAATCGGCGCAAGTTCCGTACAACCATTCATCGATGGGCGAGGCCGCCGACAATTCAAAGAGTGCGCCCTCTTTCCACTCGGGCAGCTTGAGGGGCGTCGGCTTAGCCTTGAGGTCCGTTTGCGCCATGCGCAGCAAGCGGCCATTTTGTCCGAGCATCCAAATATTACCCACGCTGTCGCGATGCAGGGCCGCGTTGCCACCCAGATCCTTGCGCAGGGTTTCGCGCTTTTCCGTATTGAGGTAGGGCTCGCGCCAAATGCTCGTGCCCTGCAGACCAAAAATAAAATCGCCAATGTGGGCGGCATCCAGCAGCGCGCCGGGCTCGCGGTAGCGGCGCACGGACAATTTGCCTTCCGTGATTTGTACCACCGAGTGCCGCGCCGAAAGGCCCATGCCCCCATCCTGCGATTCTAGGTTGTGGCGCAGCGCCTGGCCCGAGAGCCCCAGCAATTCGCCCCCCGCCATCTTGCGCAAAAAGCCCGGAGCAAAGCCCTCGTGCAACACGGCAAAGGCCGTGTCACCGCTCGTCGTCGACCGCAAACCGTTCACCACGCCGAGCACTCCCTTACCGAGCTCTTTTTCAAGTCCCATATCGGTCGCGTGGAGAGCCGCGCCCCTAAATTCCAAACGGAAGAGTGCGGGTTCAGCAAAGGCCAATCCGCAAAGCACCGTGCCATCGTTCTGCACGTGCAGCGTAGTCACCGAAGGCGATTCGTATCCCTCCAGAGCTTTCACGGGCAGTTCGATCGTTTGAATATCCATTTTAGGCCTCCAACTTTTTGAGCGCTTCGCGATTGCGAACGAGTTTGTCCTGGGCTTCGGTCAACTTAAGACGTTCTTTGTCGACGACTTCGGGGGGCGCGCGACCCACGAAGGACTCGTTACCGAGCTTCGATTGCTGGGACGCAACGATTTTTTCGAGACCTTCAATTTCCTTCGCGAGCCGGGCTTTTTCCTCGCCCACGTCAACGAGCTCCGTGAGGGGCACGTGAATATCTAAGCTCGTTCCGGCTTCGAGCGAGGCCACCACCACCTTCGTGGTCGTAGAATCTCCCGCGCCCTTCACGGCACCGGGGGTAAAGCTCTCCAGACGCGCGAGCGCCTCGATCACTTTGTTAGCGGAGCGCAAAGCGCCGAAGGTTTTTTCGCCTCCCGCGCCCGTGAGGGCCCGGATTTTTTTGCTCAGGGGCACCTTGGCTTCGGAGCGCAAGTTGCGAATGCCCCGGACACACTCCTGCACGAAGGCAAATTCAGCGAGGGCCTCCGTGTCCGGAAAGCCTTCGCCCACCGGGAAGGCCTCGAGACTGAGCGAGGAATTCGCGTCGATGCCGGGCATCGCGTGCCAGAGTTCTTCGGTGGCATGCGGACAAATGGGATGCAGCATTTTAAGAATTTCGCCCTGCACGTAGAGGACGACACGTTGCGATTCGGCGCGCGTCGTTTTAGCGGCTTCCAAATACCAGTCGCAGAAATCATCCCACACGAAGTGATAAATGGTTTCGGCGGCTTCCTGCATGCGGAATTCAGACCAGGCCCGATTCAAATCGCGGGCCGCAACGTCCAGACGGCTCAGAATCCAGCGATCGTGCAAGTGCGTGGCGAGCGGACGCGTTTGCCAGTGCGCGGTGGGCGTATCGCCCTCGCCCATGAGTGCAAAGCGGGCCGCGTTCCACACCTTGTTGATAAAGGCGCGGTACGTGAGCAAGCGCTCTTCGGACAAACGCATGTCGCGTCCCTGCACGCAGAGCGCGTTCAGGGTGAAACGAAATGTGTCGGCACCGTAATCGCGGATCACGTCGAGCGGATCAATGACGTTGCCCTTCGTCTTGGACATTTTGTCGCCGTGCTCATCGCGCACGAGCGGATGCAGATAAACTTTGGCGAAGGGCGACTGGCCCGTGAACTCGAGGCCCATCATGAGCATGCGGGCGACCCAGAAGAAAAGAATATCGAAGCCCGTTTCCATGACGGTGTTCGGGTAATATTTTTTGAAGTCGGGGGCCTTTTCGTTGGGCCAGCCGAGCGTCGAGAAGGGCCAGAGTCCCGAGGAGAACCAGGTGTCGAGCACGTCGGAATCTTGTTCCAGCTTCGTGCCTTTGCACTTCGAGCAGGCCTTGGGTGCAGAAGCTGCAACCTCAACGTGCGCACAACCCGCACAGTGCCAAGCCGGAATTTGCTGCCCCCACCAGAGCTGACGCGAAATGCACCAATCGTGGATGTTTTCCATCCAACGCATGAACTGATTTTTGAATTCGCCGGGAACGAAATCCACTTCGCCCGCGTTCACGGCCTTAACGGCCTTCGCCGCCATGCCATCCATTTTGAGGTACCACTGCGTGCTCAGGTACGGCTCGACCACATCCTTCCAGCGCTCGGAAAGTCCGAGGCGGAGTTTATGTTTATCGATCTTTTCCAGAAGGCCCTGGGCTTGCAGCTCCTCTACCATGCGATCGCGGGCTTTAAAGCGATCAAGACCCGCCAAAGCCCCGGCTTCTCCGGGTAGCCCCGCAACGATTTTCGCATCCTTGGTGAGAATGTTGATGAACGGTAAATTATGGCGCTTACCTACCTCGAAGTCTGTGTGGTCGTGCGCCGGCGTAATCTTTACGACGCCGCTGCCGAAAGTCCGATCTACGAAGTCATCCCCAATGACGGGAATTTCGCGACCGGTGAAGGGAAGTTTTACCTTTTTGCCAATGAGTCCACGGTAGCGCTCGTCCGCCGGATGCACCGCCACGGCCGAATCGCCCAACATGGTTTCGGGACGCGTAGTAGCTACAACTAAAAAGCGTCCCGACTCTCCGACCACCGGATAACGGATGTGCCAGAGCGAGCCTTCGCGCTCTTCGAAAACCACCTCTAAATCGCTCAATCCCGTCTGCCCCTTAGGCGACCAGTTCACCAGCCGCTCGGCGCGATAAATGAGTCCGCGTTTATGCAGCTCCACGAAGGCGTGCGTGACCGCATCGTTGAGCTCGGGATCCATGGTGAACTTTACGCGTGACCAATCGCAGCTGGTGCCCATTTTTTTGATCTGCGCGAAGATACGGGGTTGATACTCGCGAATCCACTTCCAGGATTCCTCGAGGAACTTTTCGCGGCCGAGGGAACGGTAGTCTATTTTTTGCGCTTCCAGGTGCTTAGCTACCTGCATCTGCACGGCAATGGACGCGTGGTCCGAACCAGGAAGGTAGAGAGTGTCGTCGCCCAGCATGCGGTGCCAGCGAGTGAGAGTGTCTTCGAGCGCCAGCATGAGCGCATGTCCCTGGTGCAACACGCCCGTAACGTTGGGCGGTGGCATGACAATCGAAAAGCTTTCGCCGCTCGCGCGTGCCTTGCGTTTTTTCTGCGCCGTCTCGGGCCGGAAAAGTTCGTTTTTATCCCAAAAAGCCTGCCACTTAGCGTCGTGGACACTGGCCTCGTAAGCTTTATCCATGGGCCCAAAATGTAGCAGTTGGCTTAGAGGGCGTCGAGTTGGGAGCGGTAACGTTTGCTCTTCTTACCGCCCTTGCCCATCTTAAGGCCGATCCCCGTACGCAGACCAATCATCCACGTACGGTTCTCTTTGATGCCCGCAAAACTGGCCATTTCCTCGCCGTACGTCGCAAAATCGATATCGAAGAGGGGCAAAATCCGCAGACTGGCGCCCACAGTCCAATACCCTTGGAACATACCCGCCCGGAGGTCCATCTTGAGCAGGCTCACCTCCGTACCCAAGTACACTTTTTTGCCGGTGGACATGGAAGTTTCGTTGAGCTGCCGCACGTCGGCGAGCATGGTGAAATCAATCAGCGCTGACGACATGCCATACGCCAACCCCGCATTGACCTGCTGACCTTGGGCGAGTGGCTCTATACCCGTGGAAGAACGAAAGCGGGTGTTACCCACGTCCTCCACCGTTACCCCGAGGCCCACCCACTGAATTTTTCCGAGCGGAATACGCGACTGCGCCCCCACATTAAGCCCCCACCCCTCGCCGGTGCGGAACACGTTCTCAAGGTCGCTCGCCTTGGTCGTAATAAGACTATCCACCGTGAGGTCCTGCTGAAGTGATTTGCGCTTTTGGTAGCGCAGCGATGCCCCCACGGTGAAGAATTTTTGGTAACCAAATCCCGTTCCAAAAATAAGGCCGTAGTCGTTGCGCGCATCAAGATCCAAATGCGGGTTAACCGGATTCTGATAAAGAATCGAGCTATCGAAGGTGTCCCAAAAGCCACCGGCAAAACCGGGCAGCGCAATGTGCGGAAAGATGGATCCTTGCAATCCCAAACTTTTACCCAAGAAGGGCGAAAACTTTTCACTCAGCGTGGTGCTGCCTCTAGTGACATTCGAAAGCTGGGACACGCTAGTGTAAAGGTTCTCATCGCCTCCCAAAACGGGGTTGAAAATAGAAAAGGAATACGATTCTTGCTGCCCCAAGCCAGCAGGATTATAAAAAAGCGCGGTGCCATCATTGATGGTGGCAACGCCCGTGTTGCCACGACCGAGCCAGCGGATATCCCGAAAGTTCAGCCGTTCATAGTGACCGGCTTGCGCCGACATCGCCACGACCGCACCTAGCGCGAGAATGCAGGGCCGAGTTAAGGTGTGGAGACAGTTGCGCAAGCACCCTCCCCAGTGGCCAGACCAATCGTCCCCGATATTTCAGACGGACCGATGTTAATCAAGCTTCGTACCGTCTTGCACGTAGTGTTATTGGAGTCCGCCGAACAAGGAATCGGATCGAAGCCTAAATCGGTCGGCACTCCAGGAATGGAGGTAATGGAAGTGATTCGCGAATCGGTGCTGCTCGCAATGCCACTTGCGGCATCCAAGATTCTCGGAATGCTCGTCATTACGATGTCCACCGCTGAATCTGGGAGCCCCGTGGTCGCAGCGTTAAAATCGCTCGTGGTGTGACAGGCCTTAAATGTCGACAGCAACTGGGTGGTGCCATTGTAGGCGTAGCGGTTGAGAACCACACCAATACGCGAGTAGTAAACGAACATCGCCAAAAAGTTCATAGAGGCGCTGCGATTTACGCCTCGGGCGCCGTAAGCCTCAATAAGATCCTTAGCGTTTTCAATATCCGATTGTTTATCCGCATCGGATTCCACAAAGTGGTCAGCAAAGATTCTAAAAATCCCTTTGGTGCTGAGATCAGTGCCAATAGCTTCCAACATGTCCAAAATGCGCAGCCCCGCGCGTCCAGCATAAGCAGACACGGCAATATTCACGATTCGTTCATCCGTCGGATGCGCGGCTACAACGGGATCAATCGCAGTGATGGCGTCATCGAACTTATAGCTGTTGAGCAATCCCTCGGCCTGGTCGATCCGATATTTCTCGGAGGTTTTATCAGCAAGATCTCGAAAGGGATTCGCGCAGCCGCCGAGCATTCCAACAACGAAACACCAGACGTAAGGTGATGCACGTAGAGGCCGCACTTAAAACTCCAGAACGTAGCGACCAACCCAGAAGCGGGCATCGCGACGCTCGCCTTCGCTAAACGCTACGTTATCGCCGTAACTTGCAACCTCGAGCCCCATGCCTCCGGCGTGCAAGCCCAAACCGGCCGTCCAGTAGCGCCCCTGGTTCACGCCGCCGCGCAGATAAAGCACTTTGTTAAAGTCGACTTCCATGCCCGCATGAAAACGACCCAAGTAATCCTTCGTATTCTTGTTAGCGATGTCCTTCATTTCTGCGCTCAATCCCGTGCGCACTCCACGAGCATGCTTAACGCTCATGGCGAGGCCCACGTTCACGCGCTGACGCAAATCGAGCGGGCGACCGGGCGTGGAGGCAGAAGGCGAAGTCCACACGAAGCGTTTTTCATTGAGGCGGGTGTTGCCTAAGTCCTGAACTGCGATCCCCAGAGTGGGCTGCAAGGACGTGGGCAAAGTGATCAGAGCTCCCACATCACCACCAATGCCGGTGCCTTCGGTCCATTGAGAGGAAAGCGAGGGCGTCGAACTCGCCAATTCGGCGGCCGTGTAAGTGCGATTGATTTCGGCACGGTCGATTGCTTTCATCCCGGCGCCAATGCGAATAATGCCGCCAAAGAGTGCAAAGCCAAACTGGGCGTAAGCTCCGAGATCGGAATAGGCGTAAAAATCTACGTCGGCATCGGCGAGCGGCGTGTAGGCTTCATTGTACCCACGCGCAATGAAACCGATAGAAAAGTTACGAATAAGAAATTGCGGTGTCAGACTAAAGCCTACGGCCTGCACGTTGCCCGGGTTTTGGTAAAGATTCGTAACGATCTTGCTGAGGTTGCGAAAGCTCGTCAGACTATCCTTGATGGTCGACAATGCGCCCTGCGAAGCTTCAGCCTCGAGATCGATGTATTTGAACTCGGGCTTGTTACGTCGGGCGACGCCCGCGGGATTGTAGTACACCGCCTCGTACCCAACATCGTAAGCCGTGTAGGCATCGCCCATGGCGAGGGCGCGCGACGCCCGAAAGAAAGGGCGTTCGCGAAGGGCATGTGCAGGCGCCACCCAAACCACCGCCACGGCCACCATCAGCAAACGCCAAGAGTTCATTCCAAAATCCTACCTTGTGGGAAGCACCGCTCCGCAGCCAACGCTTTGACGTATGGGCGAAATCACCCCGGCCATGCGATGATAGTTAAGAATCGCATGTCGGATATCAAAAACCTACCCCTCAAACTCGGCACCAAGTTTTTGCGCGGAGACGTGTCGGTCACGGACGGTCCTTTGACGGCCGAGTATCCCAAATCCCTCGTATCGCTCGGAGGAGTCTTCGGCCTGCGCTGGCCTCCGCTTATTCCGGCCAAACACTTCGGAAAAATTGTGAAGGTCAAAGTAAACTTTCGCGTCGATAGCAATCCTTATCAATTCGAAGTTTCGGCCGGTGTGGTGCGCGAATTATCGCTACGTTCGGAGCGACTGGCGCTGAAATTCATCTTTGGCGAAAGCGAAGGCGACCTACGCAAACGCGTGGCGGCCGTTATCAACCGCTACGGTAACGTACCCGCCGAACATCAGCGCAAGTACCCCCGCATTCCCTCGCAGCAATTCACCGAGGATTTCAAACTATCCGCCACCGCCACGACCATTCCCACCGCAATCAATCCCGATCCCAAGCGAGTGAGCTACCAAATTGGCAACCTCAGTCCCGATGGCGTGTTGCTGATGACCGCGCAGGACGCGGCCAAGAATATTCGGCCCGGCGACGTCATAGATTTGTCACTCACCGGAAGCACGCGCCTCAATCCGAACATCAATTTACGTCTGCGCGGCCGAATCTTTCGGGTTACGGACGAAATCGATTCCCGCACCCAAGAGGAACGCTGGAGCTTCGGCGTGGGCCTCACTAAAATCGACGAGACGCACAAGCACGCCTACTTTGCGCTGCTCAAAGAAATTTTAGAAAAAATTCAGGGCGCGCCAAATCTCTGACGCGTGCGGCATCCGCTCGCAAAATTCCTAAATTCATCGCGCACTTCCGCCGATAGAGCCTCGTGGAAGAGTTCCGGGCTCAGGGTAGCCTCCGCTCGTATTTGATCGCTACTTTTTTACCGCTCGCCGGATTGCCGCTTATCGCCCTCGCCGTGCTTACGTACTTCTTGGTCGGACGCGCCCTGGATCAAGAAATCACCCGCCGGGCCACGCCCGAACTTTCGGCCTTTGCACGCAGCTTAGAAACCATCGAGCAACGCCTGGGGCGACAACTCGCCACCCTCGCCCGCAGCGACGAATTTACTTCCACCCTGCGCACTCGCAACGAAAGCGCGACCGAAGTTTTCGCCTCGCGCTGGGTGCTCTCGAGCCAATTCGATACCGTGCGTATTCACGCTGCCGACGGCACTCTCCTCGCTACCATTGAACGAACGGATAAGGGCCGAACCCTGGACAGTTGGACCAAGCTCTTTGCCGCGCGCGATCCGGCCTCGGAGCCCGTGGCCCGAGCGAACGCGCACGAAAGCACCTTTGCCGAGCGCGATACGCGCGCCGAAGCAAATTCGCAAACCTTGCCCGAGAACTTCCGCAATTTTCTTCGCACCGAAGAATCTTGGAGTGTGCGCGAAATTTCCGAATCTCCCCGTCACCTGCGTCTGGCCATTTACCGCGCCATCACCAATTCCGCGGGTGCTCCACTGGGCTACGTAGAAGGACAACTCAATCTCGACAACGACAAGATCGCCATTCTCGCCCGCTTCCAGGGAGTTGAAATTGCACTCGTCGATAAAACTTACCAAGTGCTGGGAGCCTCAACCCCGGAAGCGGCCCAAAAACTTTCCGGAGTTCTTTCGGAGCTGCGTCTAAGCGGCGAGAGCGATTGGGAGCGCACTCCTCGCACCGTGCAAACTGCACGGCAACCCCTCGAGTTTTTCTTTGCTCCGCTAGTCAATGCCCCCGCGACCAAAGTGTGGGCCGGCGTGGGAATCTCCAAGAATGATCAGACCGTGCTCCGCAATAAAATTCTTCTGTGGGTGAGTCTCCTGGCGCTCAGCATGGCGTCCCTCGTCGTCGCCCTCACCTTCGCCCTTTCCAATCGCATCACGCGGCCCATGACGGAACTCGTGAAGGCCGTCGAGGCCATGCGTCAGGGCGAATGGGTTCAACCCGTGCAAGCCGAAACCAAAACCGAAGTAGGCTTTCTGGTAAAGCGATTCAACGAAATGGCCCTCTCCGTGCAAGCCACCAAGCGCATGCTCGAAACCAAACTCGGAGAACTGGCCGAAGCGCACGACGCCCTGAAAGAAACCCAGGAGCAGCTCATTCAATCGGCCAAGATGTCGTCCCTAGGCCAACTCGTGGCCGGCGTGGCACACGAACTCAACAACCCCATTGCCTTCATCTACTCCAACATGTCGCAAATGCGGCAGTACCTAAAGAACATTGATTCCATCGCGGCCACCATCGATGCCCTGGGCAACGACCTAACTCCCGAGGCCCGCGCTAAACTCGAGCATTCACTGGCCGACGCCGAATGGGATTACATCCGCAAAGACATGACCGAAATCGTACGCTCCAGCCTTGAGGGCAGCGTGCGGGTCAAGGACATCGTGCTGGGCCTGCGTAACTTTTCTCGTCTCGACAAAGGTGATTTTGCCGACGCCGATTTACACCAGGCCCTACAAAACACGGTTAAGCTTCTGGCCAGCCAAATTCGCAATCGCGTGGAAGTCGTGTGGGACCTACGGGCCCGCCCCCGTGTGGAATGCAACCTTTCCCAAATCAACCAGGTGTTCATGAACTTGGTGGCCAATGCTCTGCAAGCCATCGAAGGACCGGGCCACGTGTGGATTTCTACCCACGACGACACCGAAAGCGATTCGCTCGTGCTCTCCGTGCGGGACGACGGCAAGGGCATTGCCCCCGAACACCGCGATCGAATTTTTGATCCCTTCTTCACCACCAAAAAGGTGGGCGACGGTACGGGATTAGGGCTGTCGATTGTCTACGGAATTATCGAACGCCACCGCGGCAGCATACGCGTGGTGAGCTCTCAGGAACCCGGCGAACGTCGCGGCACCGAATTTATCGTTACCCTGCCCCGCCGGGCTGCCCCCCGCATGGGCCAAAGCACCGATGCCCGCGAAGCGTCTTAGAACTTACCCTCAACTAATAATTGCTCCGGCAAACCCAGTGCCCGAGCATCGGCGAGACCGGAAAAATCGAGTTCCACGGCTCGCAGCGCAATGCCCTCACCATCAAATTTCGTTTGGGCTCCGTAGAGCTGATCGCCAAGAATGGGAAAGCCCTGCTTGGTAAGCTCAAAGCGCAATTGGTGGGAGCGTCCGGTGAGCGGCTCCAACCGCCAGAGCAAGCCCTGCTCCGTGCGGCGCAACCAGGTAGCGCGCGTGAGCGCGTCCTTGCCGTGGGGCGCCTCGAAGGCGCGCTTCTTGCCCCGATGGATGCGACTCTTCCAATTAAAAATCTGGCCCGGCTGCCAATCGGCAGGAACCGTCCCCTCCGTGAGCGCTTCGTAGTACTTGTGGAGTTCCC
>JAFEAR010000073.1 GCA_018266335.1 Bdellovibrionales bacterium | reverse complement strand
CCCGCCCCCCCTTCCGGCTTACGCCCAGGTTTGCAGCCCTAACCCTAGTGGATACTCGAGCCTGCGGCGCTGTTACGGTTTTTTTGAAACCTAACCCTAAAAATTGATTTTTGGGAATTTTTTGCAACAAAAAAAAGGTGCCCGAGCCGGGGTTAGAACCCCGGACAGTCGAAAACGCCCTAAGGCGGACTAAGGCTGCAAGGCAGCGAGTCTAACACGTCGACTATGCACACGGCCTCGGACACAAACAAACACACGGAAGCCCTATTAAAAGGGCGCAACAGTCCCAATGTTGGGGACTTGAACAATGTGGATGTCGATGCCGACACCAGAATTAGAAGTGAACGCGGACGAAAACGTCGACGACAAGCCAAAACAAGGCGACGTCGTAGCGGGAGTGGGGTTCACTGAACTGTTGCGAACACGAAACAAAAAATTCATGAAACCGGTGTTCTCAATGCCCAAAGTCGTCGAGTTGTCCCAAGTACAAACTTGACTCGAGTTGCCGACTCCAGACAAAGACGACAAACCACCAAACGCGCCGGTCACGAGCTGAGCGTTGTAGCACACCGGAGCCAGCAGCACACTGGACGTGCCAGTTGCGCCAGTAAGATGGTTGAAACCGCGAATCGAAACAGAAACCAAATACGTGGAGCCGTCCGCAACAGTGCTGGGAAACGTGAACATTTGGCCCAGCCCAGAGATGTAACCATACGTGAGTCCGATGTTGTCAAAGGGAACGGCAGTGTACATGGACGAGCGACCGGAAGCAGTTAAGTAACCAGTCGGACCATTCCAACTGTCCATGATCCAGCCAGCGGTAGACGGAGTAATGGCATACGAGCCATCCGCACCCTGCAGACCGGCATTGGCAGTCTGGTAGATGATGTGCGCGGCAGAATGGACGATGTCCTTGATACCACCGGACAATTTCGGCTTGCGCAAAATGACATCATACGAAATCCACAACTCGCCAAGCACGCAAGGGGTTTGCTGTCCGTACGTGGACAACTGGAAAATGCCCCAATCGTACATACGCAGATCCTGGGGCTTACCAGGAGCCTGCGCGGGCAAGCCCGTACGAACGTACATCTCCGGCAAAACGGTACGACGCTTGGCACATTCCACAGCGTGCAAGATCGACGTAGAAGGGCGAGACGAAACAGACATCTCGTACTCCAACATCTCCTGCTTCGTACCAAAAGGGTTGTTGTTCGCGTTGTACTGCGTGGCGAGCATAACGCTGCCCAAAGCAGTGTTCGTACTGGCCAGCGCGTCAGCGGACTCGCTGACATACTCGAAAACAACACCAGCAAATTCGTACTCCTCAAAATTCGCGGCAATGGTGGACAACCACGGGAACGTCTGCTCCAAACCAGGATTCAGGTACAATACGTACTGGTTTGTGAACGCAAGACCCGCCGTGGAGACCTCGCCAAGATATTCGCGGTGTCGGATGCGAACGCCCTCATCAGCGGAGGCAAAGGTGGGAACAGAGCCTCCGGTGGCTGCGGATCCCTTAAAGCCGGTACCTGTGGCGACGGAATAGTCGCCGTGTCCTCGGATACGGGTTGCTGCATAACGCAAAGCACGGTTAGGAAGATTTCCGAAATATTTGCCAATGTCCCGGGCGTGAGTTTTCGAATCGCCGGAAGCGAGACTCTCGTTGAATCCCTCAACGGCGCTTGCTAACGCAGTCTCAGCGATCTTCGAAACAATGCCACCACCAGGAACAAATGCAGCAGCAGCTTTGCCAAGATAAGGGGCTGCCGCTTTCGCGACATCCCACCACGACGACTCACCTCGGGGCCTCCGAACACGAGTCGAACGAGCAATCTTCTTACGTTTCGCGCTGCCAGCCCGCTTACGCTTCGCAGCGCCAACAGAATAACCACCGCGACCACGCAGGCGACTACGCATTCGGGCACCGAGGGAGGTCGGGCGGCGCTTCTTGGAATAGCGGATGGGCATTGCATGCGCAGAGAATTCTGTGTGCAGCAATCCCAAAAAATATGACAATAATGGTCATTATGGTCACTATGGCCATATCCAAAAATCCAATAACTTGGAGACTTGGATATATATAGTACTTGACAAGTACAAAGAGAAACAAACCGTTCATAGCTTAACGGTTAGAGGGTTCGCTTTGAACCGGGGGCCGCGGGTTCGAATCCCGGTCCCGAATTTAATTTCGCATATTTTCTCGTCCGGACGAGAAAGAGGGCGAAACCGTGACCGTTGGCAAGCAGCCAATAGGATTGCGAGAAAACATCCCCCTCCTTCGGATGTAGGGTTGTTCCCGGACCCCGAGTGTTTACCCCAAAATTAGGGATTGTGGGGTAAAACTCGCCCAATTGGGCCGTTCATCCTAGGGGCAAAGGTCTTAGGAGGTGATACCTCCGCACAACCAATCTGCCTAACAGCAAATTACCCCAGGAACCAGCGAACCCCTATGTACCCCTCCACGATTACGCAAGTGCGCCGTGAACTAGAAGCCTTCGGACTTCAAACTGCTTTTTTTGAAGCATGCGGCGACAACTACTATCGTTACGGTACGGTGGACAAGTGCGAGCACGGTAACCCGATGCACGAGAACACTAGCCCAGAGTACTGCAGCTGCACGTCGCGCTACATCAAGCTGCTGACGGCGTACCGCAAAGTGACAAGCGCTGCAAGTGCAAGTGAGGCCGTGGCGTTGATCCCCGAGTACTGCGAAGACGAGCGTTTCGCGCACTACTGGAAGGCGCCATCGGAGGCACAGCACACGGAGGCAGTGAACTGGGTGGCGACGTTCGTGGACCGCGCGTGGAAATACTTCGCACAGGCGGGTAACGACACTGAAGAAGGCCGTCTGTACACGAACATGTTCGTCAAAGCGAACGTCATACAACTGGAAGACACAGTGAGAAGCAAGAGAGCGCCGCACGAACGCAAACTAATTTACGACGACGGAGAAGTCGAAATCAGGGCGTGGCAACATGCGGAGCCTGTGAAGCGACCGGCAAAGATCAGCGTACCGGTTCAAGGCGGAGCTGGCGGGCCTCGAACTCTTCAAGTGGCACGGGTAGCCAATATCCATGGCGCCACGGGCTCTGATAGACCAACATCGCCCGTGGATAAGGGGAATTGCCCCAAAATTACCCCAAATATCCAAATATCCAATTTATCCAACGTTTGTGACTTGTGCGGGGCAACCGACGACCATATGATTGGCGGTTCTTTCAAATGTGCGTTGCAATCGTGCAACGGGGCGGGGATTCATTTCTCTACGCACCGCATGCATGTTGTGTGTTGTGCGCATTTCTTCTCTGTCGCTGACTGGAGGGCGAAACGCCTAGCGTCTTTTGCGGCACGCAAGAAGCGATGCCGCCCTGTTCAGATTGTTGACTTATCTTCTGACACTGATTCCGATGTAGAGTAAGAAAAGGACGCGCTCCAAATCCAAGGGCTCAGGGGAACACAAGAAACCTGGCGGTTCGCAATGCAAGTGGTGGGGATGCGTCATCCAACTGCAAAAGAACGACGCGGACAAAATCGTCACGGACGAGACACTACAACAGCAGATGCACACGCATTGCGACAAGTACGTGTTCCAGCGCGAGATTGGAGAAGAGCAAGGCGGACTGCACTACCAAATGGGAATCAAGTTCAAGGTCAAAGCTCAGAAGAAAATCATCCTGGACATGATGAACAGCTGGTTCCCAGAACTGCCACGCGACACGTTCAGCGCACAAGCGGCGGGTGACAAGATCAACTTGCTGGCATACTGCAGCAAAGTGGACGGTCAGCTGGACGCAGATGGTAACGTCGTGAAAGGGGGGCGGGCACCAGGTGCCGCTTTAATCACCAAGGGCATCGACCCTTCCAAGTTAGTGCTTAACGCTGACGGTGATCCCCGGAAGCGACGTAACGTTTGTGACTTGTTTGATATGAACCGTTCCACTTTTTGGCAGGATTTCATCATTGCTTACATCGCGTCCTGGCAACGCGATCCTCTACGGACACGAGAAATACTGTACGTTTACGATAACATCGGAAACAACGGAAAATCCGTACTATGCAAGCACCTCATTCTCGAGCACGATTGCAAGCTTCTTGACAACGCTCGAAAGAATGACGTCTACTCAGTTGTTGGGAAGCAGTAAGTTGGAGGTGTGGGCGCGTACGAGGTGTGCAAACGCATTACTGTCGCGTGCTTTTGCAGCAAGCACTACATCTTCGACTTACCGCGACACAACAAAATGCAAAGAGACGCGTACGTCGGCATCGAAGGACTCAAGAACGGGCTCATCCTTAGCACAAAGTACGAGGTCGAGCAGCGAGTCTTCGACAATCCGTCCGTCGTCGTACTCACTAACAGCACACCGTTTATCAAAAGCGGCGCCAAACCCGTTGTGCCATTCTCCCAAGATCGAATCAGCATTATTACCTTATCGGAACCCAACTGGGAACTGCAGGCAACAACACCTTACATTGTCACAGCAAGTGGACCAGACCGGGCTGAATGTGGGCCGCGACCAGGTTGGGACGAAGCCTTCATCCCCAGACGTTTCGGAGGAGGAACTCTCAAACGCGTGGTGGCTGATGGGGGAACAAGCAGTTGTACAGCCGGAGGCAGCACAGACACAATCCCCACTGGGAGGTTTGATGCCTGCGGACGAGAGCGAATCCTCGCTGGAACGTTCGAGTGGCCTAGCAAGTCCACCACGGATTACGCCGACTGGCATAATACCGGGGACACCGTTACGTCCACGAGCTCAACCTTTGCAATCGCCTCCTCGTTTGATGCGTTCTTCAGGAATCCTGCCGCGCCCAAAAGACCCGGCTTGCCTGAACACGCTAGATGTGTTCTCAGGGAGGGGGACCATGACGACGAAACAGATTCCATGCGTGGAAGAATTCGCTTCCTTCATGTCTTGCCTTTACGAGCTGGACAACAAACGCCTGGCGGGGACAGTACGCACAGCGGACTACATGAAGCTGGGAGACGCATGGACGAAGTACATGAGTAAATTGTAGGGTTTCGAACTACAATGCAAGGGGGCTGCCGCCCCCTTGCGACCCCCGCTTTTTCTCTTTCTCTTTTTCAGTTGGGTGTCGCTTCCTCCATCCTGAATTTTTGTCGGTCAAAAATGCTTGCCTCAAACGCCTCGCACCCCAGAGCCTAAGGACTTGGATGGGATTTAAGAGAAAAACAAGTCCTAGCTTACCCAACTCGAGCCTGCGGCGCTGTTACAGTTTTTTAGAAACCCTAACCCTAACCCTGCGGGACCCTAACTGGCGGGGGCGGGGCCCCCCGCACCCCTTACCGGGCCGGCTTACGCCTAGATCGTCATGTACCCGAGTTCGGACCCTAACCGCGGGGGCTCCGCCCCCCGCCCCCCCTTCCGGCTTACGCCCAGGTTTGCAGCCCTAACCATAGCAGGGCGGGCCGGCTTACGCCTAGATCGTCATGTACCCGAGTTCGGACCCTAACCGCGGGGGCTCCGCCCCCCGCCCCCCCCTCCCGCTTCCTCCCAGGGTTTCAGCCCTAACCCTAGTGGGT
>JAFEAR010000072.1 GCA_018266335.1 Bdellovibrionales bacterium | reverse complement strand
CTTTTACTCCCTTTATCTACGCTCAGAACATGTTTTCCAACATTCATTGAAGGAAGTATCAGCTCTACTGCGCTCGATTCACCGCGTGAGGGCGTCACGTTAGCACCATCAATTCGTACAACAGTTCCAGAATCGGGTCCTCCGATTGGCGCCTCCGCAATCGGCAAATATATTCTCACACGTGACAATCCAGCTACAGCGCGTTCCGGAGTTGCCCCAGCAGCGTTCGTGACATCAATCTCTGACCCGACCTGATCGAAATGGGCTGTCACATCCAGTGGAGAGGAAGCCGTGAGAATCAGGGGGTTGGTGGCCCCGGTAGCCGCGCTCTCCCAGTGTGTAAACTTGAAACCCGGACTGGCTTCTGCAACTAGAATGACCTCGCCGCCGGCGCGGACGTATCCGTCTGGTTGCGAAGGCACTCGGCGAACTAATCCGGATCCTGGAGGAACAGCCGTAGCACTCAGAAGGACCTCCTCTTCGTACGGCAAAACGACGTTTTGTGTGCCGTTTCGGATGTTGAACGTTAACGAGAGTGCGTCAAGGTTTGGCTTGCCCTCTGTCTCCCCGCGAAATGATACCCTTCGACCTGCCCCGTAAACGACTACTGGAGGAGCACTGACAGAGATGGATTGGCCAACAACTCCCTTAATAGTACATGGCATTCTGCAGGTTCGACCATCTATGGTGACTGAAGAAACAGGAGTGGAAGCTGAGAAGATCAATTGTCCGAGCGCTTCGTACATTGCTTCTATCTGTTGACTGTTTGAATCCGTGATCATCAGCTGTAGCTGATTTGACCGCTCGCCATTCTTCCACTGACGAAAACGCCACCACCGCCCCGATGAGTCCACATGCTCAAGTGGTGCAGTAACACTGTGTTTAGACCCAGTGGCCAGTACCGTGTAAAACTCGGTGTGCGAGCGTCCGTCGAGTGTTAATTGAACCTTCACCGGAGTACTACTGAGCAATACAGACGTGCCCGGCACAAAGCGTGCCAAAATCAGATCGGCCCCGGATCCGGAAGCCGTATATACGCCAGTGTTGGATTCTACGGGTCCTATTAGGTTAGAAAACGCCCAGAGAGTGCCACTCCGGTCCGCTTGCCCTAGTGCGGTAATGATATGTTTAGAGAAAGGAACGAGATCGAAGTCACCAAGGCACATGGGTGGGGTGGTCGCCGTTCCAGGGCTATAAGCCAACATCTGGGAACACTGATCACCGTCGAAAGTAGTCGTTTCCACTCCATCGATCCAGACGCGCAAGCCGCGTGGTTCTGTGCGTAGTGAAAGCCGTTTAGACGATGTGAAACGAGCCGTGATTGTAGTGGGGCCGCGTACGCTAAAGCTGGATAGGGATGTGGCTTCGGGACCGTTGTTGATACCGAGGAATACGAATCCGTCCGCCGGAATGACGTTCGCGATATGGCTTCCGAAGCCAAGCCACAATTGCGCGTTGCTCGAGTAACAGAATCCATCAATATAAACTAGACCGGGCGCTCCTGGTCGTATTGAACATGGCGAATACTGAGTAGACGACGGAGCATCATAAAAAATAAGTTGCACCAGGTATACGGCCGACACATTTGCTGAAAGCGATTTTAAAGACGGATCCGCCGTAATTACTAGGCGGGCACTCTGGGCTAATACTGGTGCCAGCAGTCCAGTGGAATCGGTCCATCCATTGAAATAGTAGCGGGCGTCGCCCAAGGCCGAAAGCTGCGGCCCTTCGTTGGACATCGGAAATTCTAAGACGTGCTTGGACCCAACAATCCAACGAAACGTTGCTGACGAGATATACTCTTGGCCATCAACGCGAATCCTTGCTCCAGAAACGGAGGCGGAGACCTGCGTCACAGCGACATCCGCTGGGGCCGCCCATGAAAAGGAAACGATTAAAATGCAGAGAAAAATCGTTTTTGCACCCATCACTGTAAATTTGTGCGGGCAGTGATGTATGTTTCTCTTTAAAGCGAGCATCTAAATGGAAACGGAAACGTAGTAGAGATGTACGCAACCGCGCGGTCGTACACCGGAATGGTCGAGCCCGCCCAGTCGACGAACATCTTATCGCCCGGATTTGTGCTCCTGCCGCAACACACCACGTCAAAGCTTCGAGCGCCAGCGTTGGTATAGCTCGCAGAACCGCGAATAACGGTAGCCGTCCGGGTTCGCCTCGCGGTATTCCTCCCACAGCAGTTGCAGCGTCAGATGCCGGGCGGCGAAATCCGGCGGCGTGCGCGTCGGATTCTTCTTTTTCACGCTCGAGTCCCGGCCGCCCGGACCCGCCACGTTTAACCCCGGAATCCCGTTCGCTTTCAGCCCGCAACGACGTTCACGTTCGCTCTGGAACCTTGTGCACCTTCGACCGGATTTCCGCACCCCATCCAGTAAAAGCCATTTTCAACCTTAAAAGCATGAAGAGTCCCCCCACGCATAGATCCGTACGAACGTTGTTGATATGCTGCCAGACTACGGGGGATAATGCCAGAGATCAAATCACTGGCGAGGACTACTTGGGGCTGAGTGGGCCAGCGCACCATTGTCCTCTGTCGAGCTAGATGCCCCATTGCCGAACAATGAAATAGTTCAACAGAGATCATTGCAATCTCTCAGGGTCTACTCCCCTCCAAGAATCTGGGCCGAAAGCACATCAGCGCTTGCGCTCATTGCCGTTGAGGTGATGGGAAGGTGTATGCGCTGTGTACGCACTGAGTTCGAGAGCGTTAATTCCATCCACTCCAAGAACTCAAGGACGCCCCGTTCTTCAACCAACACGGCGAAATGCTCAATAAGCGGACGCAGGACTTCGAAATCCGCCGGGTTAATATTTACCTCTAGCTCCTCCCAGCGGCTCAGCATCCGGATCTCCGCCACGTTCAATCCAACTCTGTGCAAAATAAATCCCAACACGGTCGGATCGTCGATCATGGGCAATGGGGGATAGTAGAGGATCAGCACCAGATCGGTCCTGGACGGCGAAGTTGGGGAAGCCACGATGCCAACAGTATACGAACGCCTCGCCCCTGTTCGCTGCAATTTCAGCACTGCTCATGGCTTAGAGGAAGGGCGAGATCGCCACCGAGGTGATCCCGCAAGCCGGCAATCGTCCAACCCGAATACATGCGAGACTCAGGTACGGTTTTAGAGCTGGCCGAACATCAAAGAAATTTCAATTCCCTTTGGTATGTTTACGCTACTCCTTCGCTTGCCTTCCATGGTGGATCAGAACAGGTCAAGCGCCAATGCGGCTCTCTTTTGTCAGAGGCGTTTACCCCAATCGCCGACTGGGAAGCCAATCCAAATCATAAGGAGCTCGCCCACCAAATTTGATCGACCTTGATTGACGAACTTCACCACAAGTGCACCCGCACGCCGAAAATCGTTTACCGTATCACCGTACGCCGAGCCTTGTGCCTGCTTGTCGGCAGCACGAACGCTTGACGGTTGAGCGATTAACCGAGATTACGCTTCGTTTGGTAACCAATCGGCCATGGCGTCGAGCGCCTTGTCGCAATAGAAAATCGATGGGCATGGTGAGATTTCACAGTTTAGGCAACGCTCCAGCCCCAACCCAATCATTTGCTTAGCTCCAACGTGGGATCGCTGAAGATCCGATACGAAGGTTGCACTAATCTTTGTATCGAATAATCG
>JAFEAR010000071.1 GCA_018266335.1 Bdellovibrionales bacterium | reverse complement strand
GCATCGGATTATAAGTTGCCCCAGGGGGAACTTCGTTTCGAGTCGCTCAAACCCGCAAGCGCCACGGAAGTCTTAGATTTTCGGGGAAAAGTGCTGGGCTATCTAGCCGACGAAAAGCTCCGAATTTATCGCCCGCTCAGTGAAATTGACTCGAAACTCCGCGATTACGTAGTGCTGCTCGAGGACGCCAAGTTCTGGCATCACGACGGCTTCGACATGGACGAAATTAAAAACGCAGTCACTCGTAACTTGGAAGCCGGAAAAATTAAGCGTGGCGCCAGCACGATCACGCAACAACTGGCGAAGAACATGTTCCTGGACAAGAAAAAATCTTTCGCCCGCAAACTCTACGAAATTCCGTGGGTCATGCGCATTGAAAAAGATCTCAGCAAAAAACAAATTTTTGAACTGTACCTCAATGTCATCGAATGGGGACCGGGTGTGCATGGCGCCGAAGCCGCGGCTCGACACTTTTTCGGCCATTCCGCTGCCGAGCTCACGCCCGGGCAAGCCATGTACTTGGCACTCATTGTGCCGAACCCCACGCGCTTTGATTTGTATGCCCACCCTAAAGCGCTCGATTTTCTCAAGAGCAAGCAGCGTGCCTTCGTGCACCGGTTGGTGGGCGAAAAGAAAATCGACGAATCTGAGCGCGCCGCGTATTTGGCCGCGGACTTTGGTCTCGCCCCCCTCACTCCCGAGGGTCGCGAGTTTCCGCCCTTCCACAACGGCAATTATTTTGGCAATCGTACGAAGTCCAGCCTAGCGAGCGAACGAGTGTTCTTCATTCTCGAACCGCTTTTGCACGATAGCGGCGCGCGCAAGCAAAGGACCTATCGAACGACGATCGATCGCGACTTACAACACACACTCGACGCGCTTCCCGAAAGCCCCAGCCCAGGGGAACCCGCAAAAATTCTCGCGCTCCGCTGCGGAGGAAAGATTCGTGCCCTTCGTCGGACCGAGAAGAACCGGGCCGTGCTTTTGTCTCCCGAAGAATTGTCCAAACTTTCTTCGGACGGACAGCCAGCAAATTTAGAAATATTACCCTCAATAAAAATTTCGGATTTCAGCGCCGAATAGAAATCTTTGTGCTGTTCCAAGAAGGAAGGCGGGCGCGTTGGGCCGCAATTTGGGCCGCATCCACTTGAATCACGAGCAGAGCGTCTCCCGTTTCCGGAGCCTCGGCGAGTAATTCTCCCCACGAATTATAAGCCAACGCATGTCCATAGCAGTGCAGTTCCTGGCCCGCCGAATTGAGGTGCGAACCCCATTGGGCGGGGGCCGCAGTGAGCGCTAAGTTTTCGATGGCTCGCGCCCTTAACAGCGTATGCCAATGGGCTCGTCCCGTTTCGCGAGTGAACGCCGAGGGCACCAATAACATTTCCGCACCCAAAGATTGAGTTAAATGCCGATAAAGTTCAGGAAAGCGCAAATCGTAGCAAACGGAACATCCCACCCTTAGTCCCTGAATCGTGGCCACGTGCGGTTCGGATCCAGGACGCACGTCCTGCGATTCATTGTACACGGCACGGTCACCCTTAAAGTCGAAAAGATGAATCTTTCGATACGCTTCGATGTGCCCACCCGGAAAAACAATCCAATGCGCGTTGTAAGGTAGATTTTCGGACTCCCCACCATCCGACTCCAACACCGACCCCAGACTCACGGCCAGGGGCCACTGCGCGACAAAATCTGCCAGCGCGGCGGAGAACGGCGAATTCACCAGGAGCGAGCCAGAGGTCGAAAGACTGAGGTGAATTTCACGCCGCGAAAATCCGGCCGACTCTTTCGGTCCGCGATAAAACACGTTTTCCGGAAAACAAACCAAATCGCAGCCACGATCCGCGGCCTCGGCCACGAAGGATTGAACCTGGAGCAGATTTTCCCAGGGATCGGCGCCAGATCTCATTTGGACAATGCCTGTTTTCATGATGGTTCCCTGATAAGATACTCCAAGAAAAATGAATCGCGAAACTTTAGAAAAAATCTTAGTCGCCGTGCTCGCAATCTACTTGGTCGGATGCGGCGTGAGCCAATCCCTTATGTCCTTGGGCGGCGGCCTCTTTGCGGCGCTAGGCTTTTTTACGGCGCTACGTTTGCTGCGAAAATCGGCTCCGGTGCACGAGCGCCGAGCGGCCCTCGTGACACTTCTATGGGTCGTCTTTTGCATTGCCAACTTGCTCGTGCGAGTTTTCGATAATCGTACTGGCCACACGCTAGGACGCATCCCACTCCTCTTCGTCCCCTTGGCTGGATTTTCATTGTCTTTCGCTTCCAGTCAAAAATGGAAGGCTCCGATTCTCAAGCTCACGGTTCTAGCGGTGGGAGCCTCGGCGCTCGAAGCTGCCTCAGATTTTTTTATGCATGGAGTTCCGGGGGTTGGCCTTATGCGCAATCCCATTTATCTGGCCTATAACCTTTTACCCGCCTTCGTCTTTTTTGGTGAAGTGCTCGCACGGCGCATTCATGCGGAAGGGTTCAACTCTAAATGGGCCGCACTGGGAGCCTCCCTCGCTCTGCTGGGAATTTTTTGTAGCGTATCGCGCGTTCCCCTTGCTTGTGCGCTGGCCTATTTACTTTTTCGCTGGGCCCCCGAACTACGGCGCCGACGCGGAAATCGCGCGCTATGGCTAAGTTCACTGGCGATTCTGTTGCTCGGAACAGCCACGTATCAGCTAAGCCCCCGCATGCAGGAGAAGTTCAACCGTAGCTTTTCCGAGTCGGACCCCAGCCGCATCTGGCGAATTAAAGCATGGGAGCACAATTGGTCTCTATTTTTGGAACACCCACTCGCGGGAGTCGGCCCCGAGAAAAATGGCATTGCCCCCGAAAGTGCGCCGGAGTTCCAGGGCCACTGGAGCCCTGGACACCTTTACTTCGCGCACAGCATTTATTTACAATCGCTCGCAGATTCTGGCCTGGTGGGCACGCTGTTATTGATTGGCATCGGAGTGACACTCGCCCTGGCCGAACCCACCACCGCACCCCTCTTGGTCACGATGGCCGTAGCCGGGTTAACCGAAAACATTTTTAATAACTCCCGTGCGGCCCACGCCCTGCTTTGCTACTTGCTCCTAACCATTGCGCTGGCTCGCCGCCAATGGAGGCCCGTTGAATCCGCTTGAAACGCGCTCCACGCCGAATGGGCTGTGGCAATATATTCCGCAATCGATTGCCACCGCCGACCAAGCGCTCCAGCGCCGACTAGAACTCACTCCTGCCCAGATGCAGATGAGCCCCTGGAAAGAATTTCGTTGGTTGACCGAAGCGGACCTCGGTATTTTGCTTTGTCTTGGGCTGCTGGGCGCCGCCGCCCTGTGGATTTCGCGCCGCCGCTCCAAACCCTGGCGCACTCAAGCTCAGCTGGTGGCCCTCTATGTAGCCTGCCTGGGCGTGTCGGATTTAGTTTCCTCTCTACTCAAGGTGGTCATTGGACGCCTCAAGCCACATGTAAACTTTTTTAACTCGTCTTCTCCCTACAGTCCGGCGCTCGCTTGCCCCTCGAACCACGCCTTCAACGCTGCCTTTGGATTTGCCTTGCTCCACATTGCCTTTGGCGATGATTCACTTCGGCAAGAACGACTCTTCTTCGGTGTTTTCTTTTTGTGGGTCATGCTCATTGGAGCTAGCCGTGTGCTCTTCGGTCAACATCATCCGCTCGATGTAGCTCTGGGCTGGATGCTTGGCGTGGCCCTTGCGCGCGGGATTGCTCCCGCTTATCGCGCACTCTCCTTGCGCACGCTGCGCAAGTAACCCATTCCCCGCCAGTTGAACTCTAGCCCCTTCACCCCCGGATTCACCAACGCGTTTCGCACGTAGTGATAGAGCGGAACAACGCCGGGATCCTCACTCACCAGAATTTTTTGCGCCCGCTCGACGTCCTTCCAAAACGCTGCATCTCGACGATCAACCGCAACCGTGGACAATTGCCTCACCAGCCGATCGAAGTCCGCATTCGACCAGTGCCCAAAGTTGCTAGCACTGTCGGACAAAAACAATTCCAAAAAGAACACGGGGTCCGGGTACACGGCGGCCCAGGCGTAGCGGTAGAGATCGGCCGGCGCGGATTTTACGCGCGCCACGTAAACCTTCCACTCCATCGGATTAAGTTCGACCTCCACTCCGAGCTGCGACTTCCACTGGTTGGCCGCCCGCTCCATAAGCAGCTGATGTCGCTCGCCGGAGTTATAAATTAATTTCAATTTCAGTTTTTTCTTGGGTCCGTAGCCCGCCTCCTTCAGCAATCGTCGCGCCAATTCCGGCTGGTAAAGCGCAACGTGCGGACGGATAGATTCGGGTAAAAGGAGCGGCGGAACCCAGCCCCTCGCCGCCTCTTCGCCTCCACCCAAGAGCTGGGGCACTTCGTCCTGATTAAAGGAATAGGCCAGCGCCTGTCGCACCCGCTTGTCCTGGAGCGCCGGGTTCGCCCTCAGCGAAAAGCCAATCATGTACGTGGTGAAGTACGGCGCATTCACCCGATCGGAACGGCCCATCGCCTTAGGCAACAGTGGCGTAGGTACCTCGTCGAGAATATCGATGTCGCCCGAAGAGTACAGGTTCCAGGCGCTCATTCCGTCCTTCACGATGGCAAAGTCCACGAAGTCCACTCCCGTAGTACGATCGGAGGGCAGATTCTTTTCGTGCAGCTGCCGTGACTCCAGGACCACTCGTCGATCGTGCGTCCAACTTTTGATGCGAAAAGCTCCACTCGCCAGCCCCGGTTGAGCCGAAGCACCTTCCCCGACCGGCAAGAGCCAATTGTTGCCGCGGCGTTTGATTTCGTCCAAACGCACCGGAGCCGACACCACGAAGGCCAGAGCGTGCAAGAGTTTGGAGGTGTAAGGAGTTTCCGTTTGAAAACGAAGTTCCCCCTTGGCATCGTTGCAGGTAACTCCCAGGTTCTTAACGTTGCCCTTTCCGGCCTTGAACGCCGCCGCACCCCGAATCACAAAGAGCACATCGGCCAAGCTGCTGGGGGTTTTGGGATCCAGAGCCCGCAGAATGGCGTCGCGATACTGACACGCCTGCAGGGGCGCGCCGTCGGACCAGGTTAGCCCGCCGCGAAGCTTAACTAGGAGCTCGTTGCCATTGTTATTCCACTGATAACTTTCTGCGTCAGCCGTGCGAATGTTTTGCTGCGCATCGTAGGCGAACAACGTGGAAGCAACCTGATCCAACAAAAAAACCGAAATGCCCGTGTCCGCTAATTGGGGATCGAGCACGGGGGGGTCCGACCCCAAGGTCATACGGAGGGTCCGCGGATCGTTCGCCGATTTTTTGTCGCACGAAATCAGGAGGGTGGAAACGAGCGCCAAGAAAACAGCCTGCTTCATAAGATGGTATATTAAGCATCGAATGAAGTGGTTGAAATACCTCACGATCGCATTTCTTTCGTCCTTGGGTTTGGGCATCCTGGCGCTTGCGCTCATCACGGCCCACTACTCCCGTAACTTGCCGAGCATCGATGCGCTTCGCAATTATCAACCGCGACTCGTCACGCGCATTTACGATCGCGACGATAAAGTTCTGCTCGAACTCTCCACCGAGCGTCGTTTCACCATTGAACCGCAGGACATGCCCAAGACAGTGATCGACGCCTTCGTTTCCGCCGAGGACGACGAGTTTTTCACTCACCGTGGAGTGAACCCCGTAGCTATTCTGCGCGCTTCGCTCCGTAACCTGCGCGCCGGGCACACGGCCCAGGGCGGATCGACCATCACGCAGCAGGTGGCGAAATCTATTTTGCTCACTCCGGAGCGCACGATCGACCGTAAGATCAAGGAAGTGATTCTCGCCTTCCGTATGGAGCGCGCGCTCTCGAAGGCCGATATTTTGAACCTGTATCTCAACCAAATTTTCTTGGGCAACGGTGCGTACGGCATTGAGGCGGCCGCCCAAACCTACTTCGGCAAGTCGGCCAAGGAGCTAAGCGTGGCCGAAGCCGCCGTGCTTGCAGGGCTGCCCCGCGCCCCCTCTCGCGACAATCCGGCGCAAAACCCGAAGGGCGCCATGCAACGCCAGCGCTACGTGCTGGGCCGCATGCTGGAAAGTCATCGCATCACGAAGGATGCCTACGACACCGCCATGCACGCTTCGCTCCAAATTCGCAGTCGCCGCGAAGCTCCCAGCCCAGCACCCTACGCTACGGAATATATTCGCCGCTACCTGATTCAAAAGTACGGTGCAGACACCGTGTACGGCGAGGGACTGAAGGTTTACACCACACTGAGCATGCCCGCCCTGCAAGCGGCCCAGGACGCAATCAAGTCCGGATTGCTGGCCCTCGACAAACGCATCGGCCTGCGCAAACCGTCCAAGACGCTTAAGGGCCCCGAAGAGCGCGCCAAGTACTTGGCCAATGAACACCGTGAGCTCGTGGAAGAATTTTTCGACTACAACATCCTTACGCCGACAGGAGAACTAACTTCGCCCGCGAAGGACAAGGAGCCCACTCCTCTGCAATTGGGCAAGAACTACCACGCCGTGGTCATGGACAAAGACGCACGCAAACGCGCGCTCGTGGTGCAGGTGGGCAATCGCAAGGGCATCATCAAACCCGAAGATTATTCTTGGGCGACAGAATCTGACCCCGAAGAAATTTACGCCGAAAAAGTTATCCGCAGCCCCTACGGCGAACTGCAGAAGGGCGACGTGGTCACCGTTCAGCCGCGCTTCCTGGAAGTCGGCAAGGACGAATTCTTCCTGACGCAGGAGCCGATCGTGCAGGGCGCGCTGCTTAGTTACAGCGTACCCGACGGCGAACTCCTCGCCATGGTGGGCGGTTACGACTTTGCAGTAACGAAATCTGAATTCAACCGCGCCACGCAGGCCGTGCGCCAGCCCGGGTCGACCTTCAAACCCTTCGTGTACGGCTGCGCCATGGAGAACGGCCTAACGCCTTCGACGATCATCGTGGACTCGCCCATCGTGTACCGCGACAACGACGAAAAAACGCAGGTCGAAAAAGTTTGGCGGCCCGACAACTTCGGCGACAAATTTTACGGCGACACTCGGCTGCGCGAAGCCATCACGCACTCGCGCAACATTCCCACGATTAAACTTTTGCAGTACCTCAAAATTCAACCGGTCATCGACTTTGCCCGCAAACTGGGCGTGAAATCGAACTTAGCGCAGGATCTTTCCCTCGCGCTGGGAAGCTCGGGCATGACCCTGGAAGAACTCGTGGGCGCTTACGGCGTGTTCGCCGACGGCGGAACCCGCTTACCGATGCACGCCATTCGGCGCATCGAAGACCGCAACGGAAAAATTCTCGAGGAACACCAGGCGCCCAAAAATCCGGAGCAAATCATTACGCCGGCCACGGCTTTCCTAACCACGAGCCTCCTGCGCTCGGTCGTAGAGAACGGAACGGGCCAGTACGTAAAGGCGCTGGGCCGACCCACCGCCGGCAAAACCGGCACCACGAGCGACTCTAAAGATGCCCTCTTCATGGGCTTTATTCCACAAATGGTGACGGGCGTTTGGGTGGGCTTCGACGAAGACCGCCCCCTGGGTCGCAGCGAAACGGGCGCCCGGGCTGCCGCCCCCATCTGGCTACAATACATGCAGCTCGCCACGGCTAACCTGCCGATTAAAGACTTTGAAGTTCCCCCCAGCGTGATTCAAGCGCAGGTTGACGAAGAAACCGGCGACGTGCCCACGCCCAAAACCCGCCGCCGGATTACGGAATACTTTGCCGACGGAACGGCCCCTGGCCAAACGCCGCCGGCCCCCACGGACAAAGATAAAGTAGCTTCGGCAACCCCCGTTAGTGTAAATAGAACCAAGGTAATTACTGGCAACCCGGACTTGCCCGCTTCCTCAAACTCGCGCCCTGGAACCAACCAGTCCGAGGAAGGCGTAAGTTCGGATGAGTTCTACCGAAACGACCTTTAATTTTTAACTTTCACTCTGCAACGGTAGGTGACCGATGATTCATTACAAAACTCCTCAGGACGTTGAGGTCATGAAAAAAAGCTGCCGCCTGGCCGGCTCCGTGCTGACTTTCATTGAGCCCTACGTCAAAGCCGGCATCACCACGCTGGAACTCGACAAACTCTGCCACGACTACATCGTGGAAAACGGCGCCAAACCAAGCCCCCTTAACTACAAAGGCTATCCCAAGAGCATCTGCACCTCGGTGAACAACGTGGTTTGCCACGGCATTCCCGACAACACCGTGCTCAAGGAAGGCGACATCGTGAACCTCGACATCACGACCTACCTAGACGGCTACCATGGAGACACCTCCAAAACCTTCACGATCGGTAAAGTTTCGCGCGCCGCGCGCGATCTGGTGGCCGCCGCCGAAGAAGCCCTGTGGATTGGCATTTACGCCGCCAAACCTGGCGCCCACACCGGAGACATCGGTGAAGCCGTGCAAAAATTCGTAGAGGGCAAAGGCTTTTCGGTGGTGCGCGACTACTGCGGTCACGGGATTGGCAAAAACTTTCACGAGGACCCACCCATCGTGCACTTTGGCCGCAAGGGCACGGGCGCCCTGATTAAGCCGGGCATGGTCTTTACGGTGGAGCCCATGGTGAACCTGGGCACCTGGGAAGTGGATTTTAAAAATGACGACGGCTGGACCGTCGTGACCAAGGACCGCAAGCTTTCGGCTCAGTTCGAACACACGATTGCGATCTTCGAAGATCGGGTGGAAGTGCTCACGCTCCCACCCAACTCCGACCGCAATCCTATTACCTGGAAGAAATAAGTTTCTAAAAGTTTTGGGTGAAGAGCAGTCCACCGAAGTCGGTCGACACGAGGGGAGCCACGCCGCTCGGCAGGCCCGAGCTCGTCGTCTGCGAGACCTTGGTGTTCGTGGCCACGTTGGCCGTTAGGTAAATCGCGGCGGCAATCATGCCGATGCCCGCACCAATGGTGATGTTACGAATGTTGTCCTGCGGCTTATCGTAGAAGGACAAAGTGGACAGGCCCAAAATACCGCCCGCCAGACCCGCAATCAGGATTGTCCCCACACTGTCGCGCGCATCGAAATCCGGCGTACCGCTCGAACCACTGGACGGAGCCGGAGCCGGGGCGGCTCCCTGCGCAAAGGCCACAGAAGAGACAACCGAGGAGCTCGTCACGGCCAAGAGCATTAAGGCGGCTACAATACGCTGCTTCATTGTCATTGATTGTACCCTACCGCCGGCCGACTTTGTAGCGGATCACAAAGAGGCCCGTGGAGAGAAGAATAAAAATAAGGGCGGTTCCCCAGAGATGTGCCTCTACCGCCACCCGATAAGCAGCGGTTCCCAGAACGGCCGTCACGCAATACAGAAGAATAACGGCCCGGCGATGACTAAGCCCAATTTTGAGGAGGCCATGGTGAATGTGTTCCTGATCGGCCCGAAAAACTTCGCGCAAGCGCACAAAAAAGCTGCGCCGAAATTGCGCCCAGTTTGAACCCCGAATTTCGCCCGTCTGCACGCGGCGCAAAAAGCGGCGAACCACGGCGAAGAGAGTGTCCGCCACCGGCAGCGCCAAAATAAGGGGCGGACCAAACATAACGATCGCCGTGGAGCGTTTGGTCGTGCCCATGATGCTCAAGCAGGCCAGCAGGAAGCCCAGAAAAAGGGATCCGCTGTCGCCCAAAAAAATACGGGCCGGAGAAAAATTGAAAATCAGGAAACCTAGGCAAGCCCCCGCCAAACCCAGCGCAAAGTACGGCAGGTGCGGACTGCCCAAATCCTTCGCAATGAAGAAGAGCGTGCTCGCGGTAATAAAGCACACCCCGCTCGCTAAGCCGTCGAGGCCATCAATGAGGTTAATGGAGTTAGTGACCACCACAATCCAACCAATGGTGAGGCACCAAACCCAGACCGGAGAATGCAAAAAGTAATCGCCCGCGAAGGGATTATAGAGAATTTTGATGCCCACGCCGGCCGAAGTCACAATCGCGGCGGCCGCCACCTGCACCGT
>JAFEAR010000070.1 GCA_018266335.1 Bdellovibrionales bacterium | reverse complement strand
GTCTTCAGGCGGAGATTCGCTCGGGAGGCCCCCAAAATCCGCAGATGCCGGAATTGCTGAAAAAGGTCCAGGAGCTCCGATTAAGCTTGGAGAAACGCCAATAAATTTAGTATATCCGAGCCCTTACATTTTTAGGAGTGCTGATGTCAAAAAACCAATCTCCGGCAAAAAAATCTAAACCTCAGGATCGCCCGAAAGTCAGCAAAACGGCTCCTAAATCTTCGGCCAAAAAAGTCGAAAAAGCTCCGCCGGCAAAAGTGGTCAAAGCTGCTCCGGCGGCGAAGCCCACGATCAAAGTTGAAAAAGCGGCGAAGCCCGCGAGCAAAAAAATCGAGGCCGGCCCGGCGTCGGTGATCCTCGAAAAGCTTGCCGAGATTGGCCGCAAAAAAGGTTTCCTCACTTTCGAAGAAGTGAACAACGCACTTCCGAAAGAAATGAACTCGCCCGAACAACTCGAAGACGCGATTGCGTACTTCGGCAAAAAGAAAATCGAAATTTTCGATTCCGAGTCCGACGCGAACGCCAAAAAAGCTAAACCCGATGGCGAAGGCGGCGAAGACGAAGAAGAAGTTGTCGTTGAGGGCGAGAAAAAAGAAACTCTCTCCGACGAAGACGCCGATGAACTCCTCAAGGCGAACGACCCCGTTCGCTTGTACCTGCGCAAAATGGGTTCTATCCCCCTCCTCACGAAAGATGGCGAAGTCGAAATCGCCAAGCTTATTGAGGAAGGCGAAGCCGAAGTTATGGAAGTGGTGCTGAACTCCCAGATTGGGATTCAGGAAGTGCTTTCCGTCGGCGAGCGTATTCGTCAGGGCAAAATTCGCGTGCGCGATGTCGTCCGTGGATTGGACGAGGACGATCCCGAAATCAACGAAGACGAATACCGCGATAAAATTCTGGCCGCGATTGATCGCGTAAAAGAATTTGAAGAAGTCATCAGCAACGAAAAGTCCACGCAGACCGCGCTCGATAAAGCCCGGGAGCGCATGTTCGATGCGTTCAAAGAAATCTCCTTCAACCGGAAAACGATCAACCGCATCGTGGGCCGCATGAAGGGTTATATTCAGGTTATCGACGATTCCGAGCACACGTTGACCCGCGAAATGGGCAAAGTTCGCTGCAAAACGGTGGACGACTTCCGTGAACTCGAAAAGAAATTCTCCGATCCCGCGAAAAAGCTGCAGGCCTTTAAACAGGCCGGTAATCGCAACTGGGACGAACTCACTCCGCTCCGCCGCAACGTGGACGAGCAACTAGGCCGCCTCAACGAAGTTGAAATGCAGTCGGGTCTGCCCGTCGATAAGCTCAAAAAAATGTACTCGCAAATTGTCGAGGGCGAACGCAAGGCCGACATCTCCAAGGCTCGCTTGGTCGAAGCCAACCTGCGCCTCGTGGTGAGCATTGCTAAGAAGTACACCAACCGCGGCCTGCAGTTCCTAGACCTCATTCAGGAAGGCAACATTGGTCTCATGAAGGCCGTCGACAAGTTCGAATACCGCCGCGGTTACAAGTTCTCCACCTACGCTACCTGGTGGATTCGCCAGGCGATTACGCGCGCGATTGCCGACCAGGCCCGCACGATTCGTATTCCCGTGCACATGATCGAAACCATCAACAAGCTCGTACGCACGAGCCGCTACCTTATGCAGGAAATTGGCCGCGAGCCGACGCCCGAAGAGATTGCGGCCAAGATGGAAATGCCCGTCGAAAAGGTTCGCAAAGTGCTGAAGATCGCCAAGGAGCCCATCTCCCTGGAAACGCCCATCGGCGAAGAAGAAGATTCGCACCTCGGGGATTTCATCGAGGACAAAACGGTTATCAACCCCAGCGAAGCGGTCATTAACCTGAGCCTTTCGGAACAAACCCGTAAGGTGCTGGCAACGCTGACCCCGCGCGAAGAAAAAGTTTTGCGCATGCGTTTTGGTATCGGCGAAGAATCGGACCACACCCTTGAGGAAGTGGGCCAGGACTTCTCGGTTACCCGCGAACGGATTCGTCAGATTGAAGCTAAGGCGCTGCGCAAGCTGCGTCACCCGAGCCGCGCTAAGCGTCTCAAGACCTTCGTTGAGAGCTGACTTTTTCTTTTAGTTACGATTTAGCTACGGTGTGCGCCCAGTCGATGGGCGCCGCCTTTAACTTCTTTACCAACAACTCGTTGATCTTCGAAAAAGGTTTGCTGCCGAAGAATCCGCGCGCGGCCGAAAGTGGCGACGGATGCGCCGACTCCAAAATCAAATGCTGCCGGTTCGTAATGAGTTCCTTTTTTTTGCGTGCCGGCGAGCCCCACAGCAGGAAGATGATGGGCTGCGGGCGATCGTTCAGCTTGCGAATGATTTCGTCGGTAAAAGTCTCCCAGCCCTTGTCACGGTGAGAGAAGGCCTGCGCGGCGCGCACGGTGAGCACGGTGTTCAGGAGCAGCACGCCCTGCTCGGCCCAGCCGCTTAAATCGCTGCCGTTGCGGTCCATGGTAACGCCCAGGTCCGAGGCAATTTCTTTGAAGATGTTCATGAGGCTGGGCGGTTTGGGCTGAAGCTCATTGGGCACCGCGAAGGACATTCCCACTGCTTGGCCGGGGCCGTGGTAGGGGTCTTGGCCCAGAATAACGACCTTCACTTGCTCGTAATCGACCGCTTGGAGGGCGCGCAGAATGAATTGGCGCGGCGGAAAAATTTGACGCTTGGCTTTGTACTCGGCGTTTAGAAACTGCGTGAGTTTGCGGAAGTACTCTTTGTCGCGCTCGGGAGCCAACAGCGCACGCCAGCCGGGCGGAAGGTTGTCGGGAAAAGAGGCCGCCGCTTTGTCCATGGCGCTATCTTTATCCGTGAATGGGGAGACTTTCGAGCTGGGCTGGGGTTAAATAAAAGCCGGTGGGGCCTATAGCTCAGTCGGTTAGAGCAGGCGGCTCATAACCGCTCGGTCACAGGTTCAAGTCCTGTTGGGCCCACCATTTTAAAACACGCAACAAGGATAGCTAAGGAAACTCCTTGGCGAGTTTTTCGATCAGTCGATCGTTCATTGTTTGAACGCTTAGGTTTTGTAAGTCAGGATTCGTGTATCGTTCCTCGATTTCGAGCGCAATGGCGTTGAGAACTTTTGCCGCGGTCGCTCCAGGCTCATTACGGTAGAGGGGATTTGTTAATATATTGCTACCTAAAAAACTACGGGTCCGTCCCAGGAGGGCGTGGGGAATAGGAACGCCTCGTCGCGTCGTTGGAATAGGCGTGGCGTTAGTATTACGGGCCGCAAAGTCTCTAAGCAAGTACCCTTTCCGGTCGGCCTCGGACATACCAGAAAAGGAAAAGCTCTTACGCATGGCCGAGAGATCCTTCGCTTGCAGAACTGCGGTGAGGTCGGCAAATAATTCATTGTAGGGCTCGATCATGTCGTGCATACGCATGGTCTGTGGGTAATGGTCAAATTCCCAGTAACTAGGCCATTTATTCATAGCGAGCGCAAACTTTTCGCTACGCAGACGCATACTTTCAAAAAAAACGGCATGTCCATATTCGTGGGCTAGGATTGCGCGGGAATGGGTAGGATGTTTAGTAAATTTTCCGGTTCCAGATTTCTTGTCGCGCGCCAACTGAAATGAGCTTTCAACCCGGCCGACGTCTTCCCTGATTCTGTGTTTGAATGATCCGCCGTCGTTACGGCGCAAATCGAGGAGAATAGAGGTGGGCGTTTTTAGATGGCCTGCATACATTTCATTGATGGAAAAAATTACTGCCTCCGATTCGGACACCTGGTGGGCGGTTAAGCTCCCCATATTCTGCCGAATCACTTTGAATGGTTCAGGTTCCGTAGAAGCTTCGGGAGACGCTTGCTCAGCCGGCGTTGCCAATGGCGGTGCAGTTTTTTTGGCTGGTCGCTCAAATAAGCTTCTAAATACTGCTGCGCAGTTGTCCCAACTAAGGGGCGCGGCAAAGCTAGCGTGGGCGGTCAGGCAAAAAACTAGAAAGGCGCGTCCAAGATGATTCCGTCCCATGCCCATATTGTAAGGGATGCTACTTGAGCTAGCTACTAGGAACCCTTCTCCTCCGGAGGATTGTAATTTATTCTCGAGGCGAACTAGTTCTATTTTAATGTAGACTTAAGGGGTGGGTTGCTTTCTATCCCGATGCCTTAGCCTCCTGGAAGTTCTAAGCCGTCGCGACAGTTTTGAAATCTATACGGACGGTAGTCTTAAACGGGGGGTCGGGGCCTGGGCGTTCGTGGTGGTGAGGAAGGCGGTCTTGGCCCGTAAAACTAGCGGAGGAGCAACTTCCTAAACACGCCGCACAAAATGCGGTACAGGAAAGGAAGTTGTATGAAGAAGACCCGGTACGCGAACGAACAAATCACGGCCGTGCTGGCTGAAGCCAAAAGCGGCATGAGCGCCGCCGACGTTTGCCGAAAGTACGGCGTAAGCCTGAAATCTTTCTACGGATGGCGCGCCAAGTT
>JAFEAR010000006.1 GCA_018266335.1 Bdellovibrionales bacterium | reverse complement strand
GATGAAGATCAAGGTAGAGGTCACGCGGTTGGGCGATCAAGTGACCCTGCAGGCCGCGCCGGAGATCAAACAGTTTAAATTCGGCACGCGCACGGCAGAAACGGTCTTGATGTTGAAGGATGACGAAACGGTCGTGCTCGCGGGCCTCATTCAGGACGAAAAACGTAAGACTAAGTCCACCATCCCTTTCATCGGCGACATTCCCATCCTTGGCGACATTTTGACCTCCAAGCAGGATGATCGAGTGTCCACGGAGGTCGTGTTGACGATTACGCCTCGCGTGGTTCGTAACATGGATCTCCCGTCCTCGGCCGCACAGGCCTTTTGGTCGGGGACCGAGAATACCTTCGCGACATCGCAGCTCTATGCTCCGCAAGCGATCCCTGTGTCGCAGGCAACGAGTCAGAGCCAACGGCCGCATCCTGCTCCCGATTCGTTGGGATCGAAGCCAGGTATGCCTGCTGTCCCACCGAGTAGCGGGGCTCCAGCAATCGATACGGGATTGCCCGCTGGAGCAGGGTCGGCACAGGAAGCACTTCCGCCATCAGGTCTTCCTGCAGTGCCAAATGGGCAGGGCATAGTTCCTGTGACCCCTGGCTCAGGTGGAGAGTTGGTCGCGCGGGCGACTGGATCGCTGGTGCTCCGGCCGTTGGATATCTCCACCGCGGTCGGGCAAGAGTTTCGAGTTGACCTGACGGCGTTGCATCTCGAGCAGATCAGCGAGAGCTCAGTCACCGTGACCTTTGATCCCAAGCTCTTGGAGTTCCATCGAGTGACACCCGGTATGGTGGCACTGGCGTCTCGCACGGCCGAGGGCCAGGTTATGCTGACGCTGCGCCGCGACGGTGCCGTGCCGTCAGGCGAAGGGCTCCTCGCCATGCTGTTTTTCCAGGCCAAAGCCCCAGGACAGATTCCGCTGGATCTCCAGGTGTTGCCCGGGAAGGCCTCGACGGCGGGGAATGATGTCACGGGCACCAGCCGCGCCGTCATTCGGGCGCGATGAGGTCAATGGTGAGAGACACACTCCGACATGGCAACCGAGGCTTCACCCTCGTCGAACTGATGATGGTTGTGACGATTGTGGGAATTCTCGCGACGTTGGCGATTCCCTCATTTCAACGCTCGGTCATCAAGGCCCGTGAGGGGACGCTCAAGTATGACCTGGCCACCATACGTGACGTGCTGGACCAGTATCGGGCGGACAAGGGGACCTATCCCTCAGCGCTGGGCGAGTTAGTGCAGGTGGGCTATCTCAAGCGGATTCCCGTCGATCCGTTTACCCACTCGGACCAAACCTGGCAGGTGATGGCCGATGAAGGGGAGAGCGGCGGGATCGCCGATATCCACAGTGGCAGTCCCCTCGTCGGACCAGAGGGCACTCCCTATAACACATGGTAGGTTGATGCGTCGTATTTCTCGGAGCGTCAGAGTTGCCGTCACCCTGATTGCCGGTGGTGCGATGCTGGTTGGTTGCGCGGGTCCGCGTCAGGAGCGACTCGTCTCACCTGACACACGGGAGCAGGTCATGGCGGTTGCACAGGAGCGCGAAGCGCAGCTCTCGACGTTACGGGCTGAGATGGCCGCGACCCGGATTGCCGCCGCGACGAAAGAGGCCGAATTGGTTGAGCTGCGGGCGCTGGTCGCTCAACTCCGGCAAGAGAACACGGACAGCCACCAGCGATTGCTGGAAATCCGGCAGGCCGTCGAGGTGCGTCAGACCGAGATGAATGCCCTGAAGGCGGAGCGGGATCAATTGTTGGTCACGAAGCATGATCAGTCACTCACAGATCTCAAAGAGGGGCTGATGGTGCTCACCAAACAACTCGAAGACGTACGGCAGGACATCGGCCAGAAGGCCGCACGCACGTCGGGGAAAGCACTCCGGCCGCCGCTGGAACGCACACCTGCATCGTTACCACCAGTGGTGACGCCATCGCCAGTCCCGGTATTCACCTCGCAGGTATACGAAGCTCCGCCTTCGACATCAGCCGTCTCGCTGGTGGCCATCCATGCCACACAGCTGCCGTCAGACGTGCTTCGAATTCGCGTGCAGTCAGGGGATTCCTTGTCAGGTCTCGCGCGCCGCTACCACACCACGGTGACGGCGATTGTGCAGCTCAATCAGTTGCACAGCGATGTCATTGCCGTAGGCCAGGGGCTGCTCGTACCGTCTCCTAGTTCTTCACCGAGCGACCGGGAGCGTTAAACAATGCCGACACTGGTTCGACGGGCGACCCTGCTTGATGTTCTGGTTCGACGAGGTGTGCTGACAGGCGCTCAGGCTGAAGAGGCGTCAGCTCAGGTGTCAGGCCCCGAACGGCAACTGCATGCGTCGTTAGTGGCTGATGGGCTTCTCACCGACGCGGAATTGGCTCAGGCGCTGGCCGAGCAGTGCGGAGTACCGTACCACTCGCTTCACGAGTTCCGGGTGGACTTCGAATCGTTCCCCTCGATACCAGTCGACGTCATGCGGCAGTTCGAATGCGTACCCATTGGAGAGGAGGAGGGAGCATTCCTGTTGGCGCTGGCGGACCCCACTGATTTGCCGCGGCTTGATCAACTGGAACGAGCGCTTGGGCGGAGTTGTCGAATCCATGTGGCACCGCGTTCTGCCATCGCTGAGTCGCTTCGTGAGAGTACGCGGAACAGCCAGGTGGTTGCCAAAATTAAGGATGAGTTCCGTCCGCTGTTGGTGCGTGAGAACGATGAAGGCGAAGAAGTCCTCTCCGTGGAGAAGGTGCAACGGGATCTGAGTCCGATTGTCCAACTGGTTGATACGATCATCCTCAACGCGCTGCAGAAACGAGCCAGTGATATCCATCTCGAGCCGGCAGATGGCGTCACGGAGATTAAGTATCGCATCGACGGCGTGTTGTACCTGGCCATGGAACCTTTGGATCTGCGCTTCCACAATCCGCTCGTCTCGCGCATCAAAGTCATGTCGGATCTCGACATTGCGGAGCGTCGGGTCCCGCAAGATGGGCGGTTCAAGCTCCGCCTTGAGAAGCGCACCATCGATTTTCGTATCTCCGTGATCCCCAGCGCCTTCGGGGAATCGGTGGTCATCCGTATTCTCGCCAAAGAGGAGTTTGCCGCGAAGCGGAACGGTCTGCATCTCGACTCGCTGGGACTGAAGAAGGACGATTTGGATCGGTTCCGACGCGCCATCACGGCCTCCTATGGCATGGTGCTGGTCACCGGGCCGACGGGAAGCGGGAAGACGACGACGCTCTATGCCGCCCTGAACGAAGTGAACACGAAAGAAGATAAGATCATCACGATTGAAGATCCCGTCGAATATCAGTTGGCGGGCGTCGTGCAAATTCCCGTGAACGAGAAGAAGGGGCTGACCTTCGCAAAGGGATTGCGGTCGATTCTCCGCCATGATCCGGACAAGATCATGGTGGGGGAAATTCGTGATGCCGAGACGGCGCAGATTGCGATCCAATCGGCCCTGACGGGACACTTGGTGTTCTCTACGGTGCACGCCAACAATGCCTTTGATGTGATCGGCCGGTTCGTGAACATGGGGATCGAGCCCTATAACTTCGTCTCGTCTCTGAACTGCATCATGGCCCAACGGCTGGTCCGCACCATCTGTGAATCCTGTAAGGCCCCGCACACCGTGTCTCAAGCTCAGTGTGAACAACTGGGGTTTGATTACGAGCTCTTCAAGGACCGTCCCGTGTATGAAGGCAAAGGGTGCCTGGACTGTCATGGATTGGGGTATCGCGGGCGCCATGCCATTACAGAGTTTCTGCCGCTCACCGATCGGATTCGGGAGTTGATGTTAGATCGGCGGCCGCCGTCTGAGATCAGGCGCGCGGCGGTCGAACAGGGGATGACCGATTTGCGTCAAGCCGGCGTGGAGAAGGTACGACGAGGGGAGACCACCATGCGCGAAGTCAATCGGATGACATTTTTGGGATAGTCGTATGAGGCCCACACTCTTTCCTATCCATCGTCCCCGTGTCGGCATCAGCGTGTCTGCATCCGCACTGAGTCTGGTGGCTCTGCGCCGGCCGTGGTTCCGCAGGCCAATCGTGAAACAGGTCGTGGAGCGTTCGTTGCCCAGTGGCTTGCTGAAGGTCTCCGCGACTGAGCCGCACATCACCGATCTGGATGCCTTCGTGCAGGAGTTACGTGCCTTGACCGAGGGGCTCAGCGAGCGAACGGTCGCGCTGAGTGTGCCCAATCGCGCGATGCACATGGGGGTGTTTGCGTTTGATCGATTCCCTGACGCGCCCGAAGAGCGAGCAGGCCTGATCAAGTGGCGGTTCCGTGAGGACCTCAACCTGGCGATTGGCGACGCTCGGGTGATGATGCAGGTCTTCGCCGCCGGGACACGCACCCAGGTGCTGGCTGTGGCGGTGCGTCAGACAATTCTGGATCAATATGAGGACGTCTGCGGCCGGGCTGGGCTCATCCCGGTCTCAATGGGATTTTCGCACCTTCAACTCATCGGTCTCTATCGTCGTCTGATGAAGGGCACTCGACGGCTATGCGTGATGCACTGGGCAGGAGACGAGTTCATGCTGCTGCTGTTCGATCAGGGGCAACCAGTGTTTCTTCGCACAAAATCAATGACCGGCGGGACGCAGGATCTTCGACGCGAACTCGTCGGAACCCTGCAGTACATGGCGGATCAGGCGACGACTGTCCATGAAACGGGTGAGTCCTCGTTTCCCTTGTACCTGATCGGTGCTCAGTCGAACGCATCGATCACGCAGCTGCTCGGAGGGGAGGCGACGGTGACGGTGCCTGGCCTTCGGGGTGGATGGCAGCTCGAGGTCGTGCCATTGGGATGGGACAGTCTTCCGGCCCATCTCAACAACCAGACGGGATCGTTGAACGGACTCTCGGCGATGGCGACGGTGGTCGGATGATGAGAAATCCGGTGGGCCTAGCGTGGATTCCATTCCTGCGCTCGCCGAGTGCGGTCAGCCCCGTGCCTCACATCGCATTCTCGGTCACGCCGACTGCCATTACCATCCTGCGTGTCATGCAGTGGAT
>JAFEAR010000069.1 GCA_018266335.1 Bdellovibrionales bacterium | reverse complement strand
TGAACTCGCCTTCCTCCACGCGAAAATTGAGGTCCCGCAGCACATCGACCGAGCGCTCGCCCAAACGATAACTGTAATTCAGGTGCTCAACTTCGAGTAAACTCACGATCGCTATCTCACCCGGCGTTGCTGATCGCCAAGAAGTCCACCTGTTTCAGGCGGTCGCCTTCCTTAAGGCCCGATTTAATTTCGGCGGACTCGTCATTCTGCAGGCCAATTTCTATTTTCCGCTTTTCTCCCGTGTCGAGCGTCACCGCAAATCCGTCTTTTTCTTTCTCGATGCACTGGAGAGGGGCCATGAGCACTCCCGTTACCTTTTGCGCAATGATGTCCACAACCACCGACATTCCTGGCTTGAGCGCTTCGTCTTTGTCGGTGATTTCAATGAGCACCGGAAACTCCACGCCCCCACTGTCCCAACGATTCGTCTCCTGCTTGGCCGAGCGCGACAGCGTGCGAATAAGCCCCTTATAGGACCGGTCAAGAATAGCCGAAGCCTTAATGACCCCCTCCTGCCCTTCACGCATTTTGATGATATCGATTTCGGGTACGTTGGCCTGAATCATTAACCGACTCGTGTCGTCGATGCGCACCAGTCCCTTGTCCGAACCCGTAGCTTCGACGGCCTCGCCCTCCAGACGCAAGATTTGCGTAATGACTCCCGTAAGCGGGGAACGGAGCGGATAAATGTTGCCATCGACCGAGCGCAGTTCGGGGCGCACGCTCACGATGGGATCGCCCTCCTTCACGGCGTCGCCCACTTTAACGTAGAGTTTTTGCACATAGCCCGCATAGGGCGCCGACACGATGCTCTTGCGAGTTGGCATAATACGGCCGCTCACGGTCACGCGCTGCAGAAGGTCGCCCTTAGTTACAATGCCGCCCGCGGGCGCTACCGACTTCTTGCTGCAAGCAACCAGCACCAAGAGCGCCAGAGCTCCCACCCGCTTACAATTGGAATGAATCATTCAGAGTTCCCTCGTAATACTGACGTTCGGCAGATTTTTTCAGCAAATCACGCACGGTGGAGTAAAGGCTTTGTTTAGCCTGCAGAAAACTATTGGCCCCCTCGACGAAGTTCAAATAATCGGTTTTGCCGTCGCGGTAGCGCGATTCCAATTCGCGATAGCTCGATTCCTCGAGGCGCCGTAGATCAAGCGCAGAGGTGTAGAGCGCTTGTAGACGACGCAAATCGCTTTCGAGGTCCTGAAGTTTCACGTGAATATCCAGCGCCGTGCGCCGGGCATCAATTTCGGATGCGGCCCGCTGCGAGAGTTGCTGCGCGTACTGATTGCGCCGGCCACCCCAATCCCAAATTTTGTAGTCTAGAGTGAGCAGCACGGACGAATTCCAGGCATCGGAACTGGGCGCATCACCCGCGCGGCGTAGGTAGCCATTGGCGCTGTAGCCGGTGCTCGCGGTGAGCCCGAGCTCCGGCCACAACGTGCGACGAGATATGTCCACGCTTCCCTGCACAACCTGAGTGGAAAGGCGAGCCAGGCGTACCTCGACCGTAGACTCCGGATCAATCGTCTTCGCGGCCACGGGGCCCGGATTTTGCTCGAGGTCCGTAGGCACTAACAACTTGGCGCTGGCCAAAGTTTCGGCATCAAACTCGTTCGCCATACCGGCCAGGCGAAATAACTCTCGGCTGGCTCGCCGGAGAGATTCGCGCGCATCGTCCTGGTCAATCTCGGCGCGCTGGAATTTAATTTTAAATCGCAAAGCCTCTTCTGCCGTGCGCAGACCTTGGCGGTACTGGTAGTCTGCGGAGCGATACTGCCGCTCCAATAAACGTGTTTGCTCACGCAACACATCGAAAGATTTTACTTGGTAAGAATAATCGTGAAAGGCCCGAATCAAATCGAGGGCCAACTGCGCCCGCGCATTCTTGAGCGCCAACTCGGCGCGCTCCCGCGCAAGGCCGGCCGTGCGGTAGGCCGTCCAACTTTTACCGTTGTCATAGAGGGAGGCACTCAGAACAATACCCGCCTGGCTGATCCAGTTGCCCTGTTGCAAATACTGGCCACTCGTTACGCTGGCCGTAGAGGCCAACCCATGCGTGGAATTAAAATCGAGCTGAGGCAGCAAGGCAGCGAGCGAAACGGTTTCACCAGCAGATGCTTGACGAGCCGACTCTTCGGCAGTGAGCACGGTAGGAGAATGTTGGAGCGCGAAGCTCAAAAGCGCCTTGAGGGTCCAAGGATGCTCCGGAGTCGGAACCTCAGGGCTCTGGGCCCCAGCAACCTTGGCTGCTAGGACCCCGAGGAAAAAGAGTTTGCTTGAAATCACTTAACTTCGAGGAGTTCAACGTCGAACAGCAACGTTGCGTTGGGGGGAATCACTCCGCCCGCACCGCGTGCGCCGTATCCGAGTTCAGCCGGAATAGTGAGTTTGCGTTTGCCGCCCACTTTCATGCCAGCCACGCCTTCGTCCCAACCTTTGATCACTTGACCAGCACCGAGGGCGAAAGAAAACGGCTCGTTGCGATCGCGCGAGGAGTCGAATTTCTTTCCGTCCGTCAGCGTGCCCGTGTAGTGCACGACAACCATTTTGCCGGATTTAGCTTCGGCGCCGGTGCCGACTTTAACGTCTTCCATTTTGAGTCCCGAGGCCGTGGTCGTCACTTTCGTTTCTTCCTTTCCTTCTTTTTTCTTCGTGCTCTTAGCTTGCGCGAGAGCGGGGGCCAGAGCGGCCATCATTACCAGGGTGGTCATTTTGAAGTTTTTCAACATAGGGATCATTTTTAACCCCCGGAATCTCCAATTGCTAGCTCCAGACCTTCGTTTTATGGTTCGAGTCATGAAAACAAAACTCTTGCTCCCCCTGGCCCTCGCTCTCTCGCTTCCCGCTTTCGCTAAGGATAAAGATGGCGTCCACATGGAAGACCACCTGGAGGTGGCCACCAAATCACTCACCCTCAATGGCATGGGCACCCGCGAAGTCTCCATCTTCGCCGTAAAAGTTTATATCGCCGGACTTTACCTTGAGACTCCGACGCACGACGCCAACCAGGTCATCAATTCGAATCAGCTCAAAGTTGTGACCATGCAATTCGTGCACGAAGTGCCCGAGAAAAACATCAAAGAAACCTGGGCCGAGAGCATCGGCAAATCTTGCGGGGCGAATTGCGCGCCCTTCCAGGCCCGCATTGGTCAGCTCGTAAACGCTATGCAGGGCGTGGCGGTGGGCGATCACTTCGAATTCGTCTTCATGCCCGATGGCGTCGAATACAAATTCAACGGCCAATTCAAAGTCCGCATTGCGGGCGCCGACTTTGGCCACATGCTCCTCGGTATGTGGTTCGGTGCGAACCCTCCGAACGCCAAATTGAAATCGGGCATGCTCGGTATCTAGAGCCAAGGTGCGCGGGCCGGCCGCGAAATAATGGCAGGCCCCGTTTTAGGCATCCACCACTCCGCCGGCAAAGGGCGAGCATTGTAGTGGCTAGCCATGACGTAGCCGTAAGCACCCGCGCAACCAATCACCAGCAAGTCACCTTCTTTTAACTCGGGCAATTCTCGCCCGAGCCCCAGAACGTCCGCACTTTCGCAGACCGGCCCCACCACATCGTAAGTAGCGCGGGTCCGCGACCGCGCATCGCCCCAAAAGTCGATCGGGTGCCAAGCCTGATACAACGACGGACGCATCAGCTCGCTCATGCTGGCGTCGACAATCGCAAATTTTTTATTCCCATTTTGCTTGAGGCCGATAACTCGGGTGACCAGGAAACCCGCCTGCGCCACCACGGCCCTTCCGCATTCCGAAATCATCTGACTGCCGGGCCCCTGCAATTCTAACCACTCACGCGCAGCCCGCGCCGCCGTCTGGCCGTAGACCTCGAAGGGCGGCAAACGAAGCGGGTGTTGGTAATCCACTCCCAAGCCTCCGCCCATGTCCAAGGTGTTTACGCCGATGCCCGCCCCCTTTAATTTGCGAGCGAAGTCTAAAGTTTTATCGAGGGCTTCGCCCAATACATCGAGGTGCATTAACTGCGATCCGATGTGTACACTCAAACCACTCACCCGCAGTTCCCTCTGAGCGGCGGCCAAGCGATAGATCTCCCAACCTTCGTTCATGCTCACGCCAAATTTATGTTCCGAGAGTCCCGTCGAAATATAGGGATGCGTACGCGCATCAACGTCCGGATTCACACGCAGAGAAATGCGTGCGGTCTTGCCCGCGGCCCGGGCCACCGCAGCCAAACGCTCCACCTCGCCGCGGCTCTCGCAGTTAATAAGACCCACGTCGCGTTCGACCGCCAAACGAAGTTCATCGTTGGTTTTACCCACACCCGAGAAGACCATGTCCCGGGGGGCAAAACCGGTCCGCAGCGCAAGGTCCAACTCCCCGCCAGAGACTAAATCGACCCCCGCGCCGCGCGCCGCAAAATGCTGGAGCACGTGAGGGTTAGCATTGGATTTCATGGCGAAGTGCAAACGAAAGGGAACGGCTAGCCGTTCCGCGGGGGTTGCCCGAGCCAGGCCAGACCACAAGTCCGCCAGTTGTTGCTCACTGTAGGCATAGAAAGGCGTAGGCGGCACCGGGCCACGCCAGAGCGCTGAAAATTCGGAAAGCCCATCCCCCATGCGTGTATTTTTAACACACGCGCCATACAGCCTGCTATACCTACACCATGTCGACGCACTCCTTTTTTGCGCTCACGCCGGACCGCGTCCTCGACGCCGTCGAAAGTGCACTCGACGCTCTTCGCTGCGGTCGCCGCGCTACCGGACGCTCGCAGGCCCTCAACAGCATTGAGAACCGCGTCTACGACATCGAACTAGAAGATGGTTCTTCGGTGGTCGCCAAATTTTATCGCCCGGGCCGCTGGGTGGCGGAACAAATTTTAGAGGAGCACGCCTTCATGGCTCGCCTGTTGCAGGCGGAAGTTCCGGTGGTGCCTCCACTCGTTCTGCACCCCGGGCCAAGCTCTCGCTTGGTCGACCCATCTGCGCCCACGCTTGCGCTTTCTCCCGATAATATTTTCTTCGCGCTCTTCCCCAAAGTTCGCGCCCGCATTCGCGATGAACTGAACGATTCCCAACTCGAAATTCTGGGTCGCTTCGTGGCGCGCTTGCACGCCGTGGGCGCCGGGTGGAAGGGGCGCACTACCCGACTAACGCTCGATGCAGAAACTTTTGGCTACGCTTCGATTCGCTCCCTCGCCGAATTGAATTTTTTGCACGACAACATGGGGCAACGCTATCGGATCGTGGCGGAACGTTTACTGAATCACATTGCTCCGCGCCTAAAACACTTACCCATGCACCGCATTCACGGCGATTGCCACTTGGGCAACGTGTTGTGGGACGATGACCGTCCCTTCTTCGTGGACTTCGACGACATGCTCGTGGGCCCACCCGTGCAGGATATTTGGATGATTATTCGGGGCGACGACGCCGAAGCCCGGGGTCAGCGGGATATTCTGGTGGATGCCTACCAGGAGATGCGCGCCTTCGATCGCGAAACCCTAAAACTGGTTGAACCCCTGCGAGTCCTGCGCCTGATTCACTATTCGGCTTGGATTGCCCGGCGCTGGGAAGATCCCGCGTTTCCTCGCATGTTCCCCACCTTCGGCACCGACGCCTGGTGGCAAAGCGAAATCGAAGCCCTTAGCCAAGTAGAACAGCTTCTCTAAGCGCCGAACTAGGGGTACTCTTATACCCATGTCGCGGGGGCACCTTACTTTCCTCAAGGCCTTTCTGCGACGCCCCCAAACCGTCGGCTCCATCGTTCCTAGCTCTGGCGCACTCGCGCGCGAGATGATTTCGCAAATCAACTTTCTGACCTCACAACGCATCGTAGAGGTAGGCCCGGGAACGGGCGCCATCACGCGCTACCTTATTGAACATCTTGGCTCGACCTCGCATTATATGGGCATCGACATCAATCCCCACTTCATTGCGAATCTTCAGCAGCAATTTCCGCGGGGAACTTTTGTGCAGGGATCCGGAGCGCAACTCTGGGAGCTCCTCAGTCAGCGTGCCATGCTGCCGGCTTCAGATATTGTTTCGAGCATTCCGTGGACAATCCTATCGCACGGCCTCCGCGACCAAATTCTGTGCGAGGTCACCCGAAGCCTGGCTCCCGACGGAACCTTCACTACCTTCAGTTACATTCACGCGCCACTGGCACCCCGCGGAATTGAATTCATGCAGCAATTGCACGAGTACTTCGGAGAAGTTCAACGCAGCAAAACTATTTGGTGGAATTTTCCTCCGGCGCACGTGATTCACTGCCGAAAACCCAAAGCCAAGCGTCCTTAACGAGGGCGCCGCACGCCGCTAACGCCGCAATCAAGCCCGCCAGATAAATCACTAGCGAAGGTCGCTTAAAATTCTTAACGGGCGCATACTCGTCGCGCAATTCGTAGCGCAAAAGTTTCTCTCGATCGGCCATCACCGTGCCGGGCTCACCGAATAAAGTACCCGGCTTGCACTGGTTGCTCTTGAGGTAGCAACGCGGGTCGACCGAAACATCGGCCATCCAATTTACCTGGCGACCGAGGGGAAAAGTTTCGAGCCCGTAGCCGAAGATCGGTTCGTAACAGTAAGTGAGCTTCCCTTGTTCCAGCGCGATGCCAGCTCGATCGGGATAATTGATTTGAAAAGTTTCCTTATCGAAAAAAATAAAGGGCACTCCCAGAGCCAGCGCGGCGAACACGCCCAAAGCCCAGGCCGGCAATCGCACCTGCACGCCCTCGATACCCGCCAGCCGCAGGAGCGCCATGATCCACACAAAATAAGGGAGCATCACGAAGGAGTTCCAACGCGGATTCACGTGGAGCGATTTAAAGACGGGCAAGTGCTCAAAAACGGGCGCAAGTGCACCGGAACTTAACAAGGTGCCCGCCACCAGAATAATTCCGAATGCCAGAACGGCCTTGCGCACCGGCAACGTTTGGCGGTGACGATACAACAACCAAATCATGGCAAAAATTACTCCGGGGAAAATAAATTCGTAGGACTCCCAATTGCCGTACCACCAGCCCGTCATGAAACGCACGTCGTACGGAAAGGGATAGAAAAAATTAAGGGTCGTGTAGAGAAAGCCATTCAGCAATCCCACCCGCTCAAGGGACATTTCGCGCGGAAACATCGCCGAAAAATTGAGCGAGCCCAAAATTTTTGGCAACGTCATAAGTATAGCTACCAGGCCCGGCACCAGCAGATTGCGCAAAGCCACCCACGGTTTAGCCAGTTGCAAACGTTCCATGCGGGGGGCGCCCAGCAACCACCACAGGAACACGACAGCTAGCGCGACGGACGGCAAACCAATGAGGAGCACATAGTAGCCCGAGGTATAGAGCAGGTGGGCGAGCCAAAAGGCCAGCGCGCCGCTCCACACGAGGGTTAACTGCGGCTGCAAAACGATCCACAAGAAAAAGGGCAGCAGAGCAAATTGCAGGTAATTTGAATGTCCGGAAAGCGCATGGGTCATGCAAAAGCCCTGCACACACCAGCCCAGACTCAGCACCGAGGCTAAATCAGCGCGGAAACCCAGCGCGCGACACAACCGAAAGGCACCAAAGAACGACACCAAAATAAAGAAGAGCATCACCACGAAAATGGCGTTGATCTCGGAAAACACAAGGGCCGCGGCCTGGTACACACTCCACACGAGCGAATTGGGATTGGAAAAATAGGGCAACCCTAAGCACCGAAAGGGCGAAAAATCGATATCGATAATACCGAAACGACTCCAAGCCTCGTGCAGTTCAAAAATCGCCGGCACTCCAGCAGCGTGATCATGCCCCAGCAGCGGGTAATACGAAAAAACCCACGCCCAGCACGTTAATACGACGCCCCCGATCGCAAAAATGAACCATCCCATAAGCTTAAGAGTCGCACACTCTTGTCGT
>JAFEAR010000068.1 GCA_018266335.1 Bdellovibrionales bacterium | reverse complement strand
TGGGCGTCACAAAAACCGCGAGCACACTTGATGGTGGCCTAACCCCAATCTGTAGTTCTTGTGGTATTGCGCTCTGTTGGGACCTCCCTGAATCTGAATACACCGAGCGCCAAGCCTTCTGGGATGCCTGGCGGTGTCGGGAGTGCCATCCTGATGCCAAGGGGGCACGGCGACGCTGGATTGAGCAACAACACGCGGCTGGCAGCGGCCCATCGAGGGTGCCATGACACCTTCGATCCGTTGTCCCTTCCGACGCCGCTCTATTCCCAGACATCACCCCTTCTGGCCCCCAAATTCCAATCAGATCGACAGCGGGATCCGAACCATCTACGATCTGAGCAAGGGCATCGCCCTGTTCGGGGTGTTTGTCCCATTGGTGACATTTAACGGGGTCTGGTATAAACTGGTGTTAGCGGTTTCGGCTGGTCTAGCCTTCTTTCTCACCGCATGGTATTTGGAAGGACGCAATGGATCTACATTGTGATCTCGACACCGCAGTTCTGATTGGCTTCAACTTCATCGGGTGGAGCCTCTTTCTCGGCGTCCTGCTGAAGGATCGCCTCACGCACTTCCAACGGACACAGCCATCGCAAGCGACGCGCTAATCCCCCGCATCCCATGTCGATGGGTGCAACACTCCTACACGCCCTCGCGTCATCGTGTCCGCATCGATGCATAGTTGTCCTGTAATACAGAGACAGGATTGTAGATTACGGAGACTATGCATCTCGAACACCTGTGTCGCATTGCGCTCGAAGACCCTCACCTGGTTGAAACCGCCTTACTGCGAGATCCCTTCACCTCGCAATTTCTGAAAGACTGTCTCGCGCACCTTCACCAGGGAGATCCGAAACAACTGGCCCGTGAGTCCCACCTTTTTGCTCAACTCGCTAAAGGCACACTTCGACTTGACCCTCCCAGCTAGTCTCTCAATGGCTCCGCCGTCACCACACCCGCTCGCACTTCTGCTCCGGACAGGCGTGGAATGCGGCTTTACCGATCTCGTCGTCCGCGCATGCTATGTCCAGATCGCGGCGATTGCTGACCCTGCCCATCGGATGGCGTGGTTCGACATCTTCTTCTCGCAGTGGACCACGTCCACCCGGGTTCCTTCGTGCCTGCACCCCCAGCTCAGACGCACCGCGTTGATCAGAATCGACGCGCTCCGATGTTCCTAGGCCAGACAGCTTCTCCTCAACACGTGGCCCGCTCCGCGGGCAGAGTGGAAGACGTCATGGTCTTACGTGGCAGCCTCTACTTACTTCCTCGTTCATGGCACGGAGGCCCTGCCCTTAAGGACGTGGAAGACGGCTCTTCAGGCTTCTTAACGACATACACATATTCTCGAGGTGAGTCTGCATGAAGCAACGCTGGACCTTTCGTGCCTACCCGACGGAAGAACAAGTATTCCAGTTGGCGCGAACATTTGGCTGCGTCCGGTATGTCTGGAACTGGGCCCTGGCGCTCCGTCGTGACGGGCTCGTGCAGCATCGACGCAGGATTGGCTATGCTGAAACTGATGCGCGGCTGACGCAACTCAAAGGTCACCCCGAGACTGCGTGGCTTCGGGAGGTGAGCAGCGTACCACTGCAGCAGAGCTTGCGCGATCTCCAGATAGCCTTCGTGAATTTCTTCGAGCACCGTGCGGCTCATCCGACATTCAAGCAAAAATCCAGGCGTCAGTCAGCTAACTATACACATCGTGGCTTTCGGTTTGATCCACTCACCAAGACCCTTACCGTTGCGAAAATAGGCAGACTGCACATACGCTGGACACGCGACTACCTGCCGATGCCCTCCTCAGTCCGAATCATCAAAACCACGACCGGCAAGTACTTTGTTTCACTGGTCGTGGAGATAGAGCCCCTAGACTGGCCCAAGTCCGGCGAGGCTGTCGGCGTTGATTTTGGCTTGACGTCTTTCGCAACGCTGAGCAACGGCGAGAAGATCGACAATCCACATCACGCTGAACGACGCCAGCACAGGCTGACTCTGTTGCAACGGCGTGTTTCACGGAAGCAGAAAGGCAGCCGGCGGCGGAGTGTGGCACTGCAACGGCTGGCATTGCTGCATGAACGCATTCGAAACGCGCGATGGGATACTTTACACAAGTTCTCCACCAATCTAGTGAAACGGTTCGACCGGATCTACTTGGAAAATCTCCACATCCGCGGCCTGGTGAAAAACCACCACCTGGCTCGCGCATTGAGCGATGCAGCGATCGGTTCAGCCTGTCGCTTGATCGAAGCGAAGGCGTCACGATACGGAAAGGAGGTCGTCACAATCGATCGGTTTTTCCCGTCGAGCAAGACGTGCTCGGGCTGCGGGCACGTCGTCGGTAAATTGCCTTTGACGATTCGTGCATGGTCGTGTCCATCGTGCGGGACCGCCCATGATCGGGATATCAACGCCGCACAGAATATCTTGGCGGTTGGACAGACCGTGTCAGCGCATGGAGCTGGGAGAAGTACTCGCCGTCTTCCAGGACGACGAGCCACCTGGCGTCGAAGTGCGAACCCCTCTCGGTGATCAGTTCAGACGCGAGGGAATTCCTGGCATTCAAACCAGGAAGGATGTCAACTCCCACCGAAGGAGCAAATATGTCAGGCAAGCGCGATTTGAACTTCAGTTTGTATTCCGGAAGACTGACCCATCCACCAGAAATGATGCAGTACAACACCGGACATGGCCATATGCTTTGTTTCTCCCTCGCCATTCATTCGGATGCCCCCTCAGACAAAATCGACAATCCCATGTTCCTCGATGTGAAGGTCACCGGAGCTTCACCGGAACTCCATCAACACATGAGCGTCGGCCAAGAGGTACGCGTCCGTGGGGAACTACAGTCACGAACATTCAAGAAACAAGACCGCATCCAACGGACCTACTATCTCCACGTGAAACACCCCTCTGACCTCGAATTCCTGTCGCGGCCGAAGGACAAGACGACGACCTAATCACCACACCCACGGATTCACAGCCGCGCGACGTGCCCATCCAAGTCTTAACAAGGAGTGTCTCATCATGACCACTGCCCAAATCACGCACGCCCAGATAGCCCGCGCCCTCTACGAGGCCCACTCCTCCGTGGAGTGCCTCTCGATCGAAGATCTTCGCGAGCTGCAGCTTTCTACTCTCGGTTCCAATGCCAACTCTGAGACATCCTGGCTTCCCGCACTTCCAGACCGCGTTCTCGTCACCACCGAGGCGGAAGAGGAAGAAGCCATCACCCTCATTGATCACCTCTTTCAGGCCCATATGGACGCCTGGTCTCTGAAGGACCGCGATCAGGTCTTCTCCCGAGGCACCAGGTTCGACGACGAGAATCCTGCCCCCCAATACCCGCTCATCACGAAGAGCTCTCGCCGGACATCGGATCCGTCCTTCATGGTCCTCCCAGACGGGCGAAGGGTACTCCAACTCGATGCACAGCGGTTGCTAACACTCTGTGGCATCCAAGAGGTGCTACTCCGAAAAGAAGTTCGCCCAGGTGCATTCGCACGCGCCGGTCGAGGCAAATGTCCCTCCTGCCACGGC
>JAFEAR010000067.1 GCA_018266335.1 Bdellovibrionales bacterium | reverse complement strand
TGAGGCGATAGGACTCGCCCTTGATGTTGATGGTGGTCGCGTGATGTAGCAGCCGGTCGAGGATCGCACTCGCGATAATGGTGTCGCCAAAGACCTCGCCCCATGCGCCGAGGCTCTGGTTGCTCGTGAGCAGGATCGAGCCCTTCTCGTAGCGCCGCGAGATCAACTGGAAAAAGAGGTTCGCCCCCTGGCGGTCGATGGGGATGTAGCCGATCTCGTCGATGATCAGGAGCTTCGGCTGCGTCAGGACCTTGAGGCGCTCCTCCAGCCGGTTCTCGTACAGGGCCTTGCCGAGGCTCGTGATCAGGCCCGCGGCCGTGGTGAACATCGTGCGCAAGCCTAACGCGCAGGCACTCATGCCTAACGCGACGGCGAGATGCGACTTGCCGACGCCGGGCGGCCCAAGCAGCAACACGTTTTCCGCGTCGGCGATGAAGCGCCCCGTGGCGAGTTCCTTGATGACCTTGGGCTCGATGGACGGCTGGAACTTCCAGTCGAAGGATTCCAGCGACTTCTGAAACGGGAAGCGGGCCATGGAGATCCGCATCGTGCGATGCTTTTCCTGTTTGGCGCGGAGCTCGAGGGCGAGCACGTCATCGAGGAAGTCGGCGTAGCTCACGTCCTTCTTGGCTGCCTGTTCGAGCAGCGTGCTGAGCTCCGCGTCCACGCGGTGCAGGCGCAAGCGCTGGCACTGCGCACTGAGGCGATCGAGTTGGGGCGTCGCGTGAGTGCTCATGCCGACACCTCCTGCGCCGTGCCTTCGACGACGGCGGCGTAGACGGCGAGGTCCCGCACCGCAACCTGGGCACTCGCGGGAAAGCCGGGATCAAAGCGCGGCGGCTCCGGCATCCCGCGCACGGGACGCGCGCCGGGACGGAGCAGGCCTCGATAGTGGGCGGGCTCCATGACCACCTGGTGACGACCGACGGCCGCATGGCCCGCGATCACGGTGTCCTCGTGCACGATCTCGTAGCTCCCCAGCAATTCGCGAATGACCACGGTCTTCCCTGCGTACGCTGCGGGCACCGAGTAGCGACTCCCTCCGATATTCACCAGGCTGTCCATCGCGACGACGCGATGCCGCACGCGCTCACGACTGTACAGGGGCCGGCTGCCTAACGATGACAAGGCTTCGTCGGCGAATCGCGCGGCCGGCATGGCATGCGTCGTCCCATGCACGCGTTGATCGGCGACCGTGAGTGCCCACTCGAGGAGCCACGCGTTGAGCTGCTCCCACGAGCGGAAGTGCTTCCCCGCGAGCGCATTCCGCTGCACGTACTTCACGCCCGACTCCACCTTGCCCTTGCTCTGGGGCCGGTAGGGCCAGTGGGCCCACGGCGTAAAGCCATAGTATGCCGCAAAGTCCGCGTACACCGGATGCCACACCACCTGGTGCCGCCGCGTGTCGTTCGGCGCCTCCACCGCCACGTGCCGCAGCACGACCGGCTTCGCATTATCCACGACGATCTGCACGGGGATCCCGTCGAAATGCTGAAACGCGTGCTCGTGGCCCGCGAGCACTGCGTACAACCGCTCATGCGGAAACGCCTCGGCATAGCAGCGACGCGAGTAGCCGAGCGTGCACACGAAGACATGAGCGACGACACACGCGTCGGCGATCCAGACGCGACACTGGCCGAAATCGACTTGCGCCTGCTGCCCCGGCGGCGTCTCGAAGCGCACCGTCGCTTTCTGGGCCCGTGCCGCGACACGGAGCGGCCGCACAAAGCGTAAGACCTGTTGCTCGGAGCCCGGATAGTCGAAGTGCCTAACGAGCTCGCGGTAGAGCACCGCGCTGTTGAACGCGACCTCCGGCGCCCGCGCCGTGAGCCACTCAACGTGCGGGGCGAGGATCGAGCGCCGCTGCCGCGGCGCGCGTGGCTGGTACGCTCCTTTCCGGCGCCACGACCGGATGGTCTTCGGATCGATCCCGAACTCCAGCGCCAGGTGCACGACTTTTTCGCGCTGCGCCAGACGGCGCAGGACCTCTTCGACCACCGCTGGCTTCAACACGGGCCCCGTCTCCGTTGGGTCAGGCCCCGTCGATCCTACGATCCCTGGTTGTGCTGCCAATCCCTCCTCCATACCGACCTCCTCAGTGGTGGTAGGGAGTTTCAAATGTCGTCAACTAGGGAATTTCGAATGTCGGCTGACAACAACGGTCCCGAGCTCCTCTCGCGGAGCCTCACGACGTGGTGCGAGCGCCATGGCGTCCGCTTGCAGCACATCCAACCGGGAAAACCGAACCAGAACGCCTACATCGAACGCTTCAACCGCACCTATCGCCGGGAAGTCCTCGATGCGTACATCTTCGGATCGTTAGCCGAAGTGCGCGCCGAGACCGACGCTTGGCTGGTGACCTACAATACGCGGCGCCCGCACGACAGCCTCGGGGGCGTGCCGCCGCTCACCTTTCTCCCGAGGCACCCCACGCCGGCAGAGTCCAATTATTCGCTGTCTGCTTGACGGGGAAGCTTACGGGCTGTCCGCGAATTCGCGAAAACGTCACTCCCCTGCGCTGCCTCCCGTACTCAGACTACGGCAACTTGAGGAGAATCTCGAAAGTTTCAATAAATCGTTGGCAGACAACGGCTTCGCGCAGCAGACGCGTTGTATGGACCTCTGTTTGACTTCCCGGTGAAGTCAAAACGAATTCGAACACTGCGTTGCCAACAATGGCAAACTGAGTACGCGGGATTGTGTCGCGCCGCTCTATCAATAGTCCAGCAGCGCCCGACTCGTGCAGTAGCTGAGCTAGAAGACTCTCAGCGTCGTCACTCGCATTCGCTGCCTCGGTAGAGATTGCCTGGCCAGTTTGCGGTGGAAAGTAGATCGAATGAAAGTCCTCCAGCGCCTTTCTCGTTCCACACAATATCCGCACGTCAAGTCGGTGACCGGCGTTCCCTCCGCTCTTTTGTAGGACTTCCGATGCGGCAGTCGCCAAATGGCGAAGGGCATCCGTATACCGAGTAGTGCACTCCGCGGATTTGAATGAAACGCGACCAAAGAATGGATTGGTGGTCACCAGTAGAAAGCGATGATGAGCTCTCGGCCGGTACCCATGATCTCTAAGGTCCTTGACCAAAACCTCAATCTCGGCAGCCATGCGATCGATGAGCTGCGCGAAGCCGGAGACTTCAGCGCCTTGGTTTTGCTCAATGCGCCGGGTTTGCCAAAGTGTCCAGAAAGATATCGTTGAAATCAGCACGCCAAAAATCATCCCGCCTGCTGTAAGCGCGAGTCCACTACCGTTCGGATCAAGCCTAACTAGAGGAAGCCTCAAGATTAGACCGCTAGTCAGAAGGCAAATGCCAAGAACGAATGTCACTCCCGCCAGCACGTGAGGCCATGCCCCAACCCGATCATCCGGCACGTGAGAGACTAGAGAAAGTAGGACTTCAGAAGTTTTCATGCCTAAGAATGCCGACTCGTGACGCAAGTACAGGATCACGTACGTCGCGAGTCCAACGACTGCACAAAAGGATCCAAGAAGAGACCACAGTGGAGTGGACATTCACTTTCCTTTCCAGTGAAGCGCGCGGCGCTGCGCAACGATGAGCAGCGAGTTCAATCCGAATCCGATCAGTCCACTAACAACTAGTGCAGCGTACATGAGCGGTTTGTCATCCGTGTATCGATTGTCCCCAATTAGACGCCCTAGTCCGCGATTAGCCCCAATAAGCATTTCCGCGACTACTACTAGAATTAGGCTTAGAGACAACCCTGTCCGAAGTCCGAGAAAGATCGACTCTGCAACCTCCGGAAGCTCAATCAACAAGACCCGTTTCCACTTCGGCAGTGCGAGTGAGCGGGTGACATGCGCACGGGTTACAGAGAGGCCGCGTAACCCTGTCACGGTCGAAAGCGCAATGACCAAGGTCGAACTAAATACGGCTGCGGCAACTTTGGCCCTACTGTCGATGCCGACGAGTACGATGAAAATTGGAGCAAGTGCTGATGCAGGAATCGAACGGAAGTAATCGATAGCGACCGTTAGAAGAGTTCGCGTTGATTGCGGATAGAATGCTAAAGCTCCGCAGATTACACCCAACGGTACGCTCGCGACAAATGCGACCAAAGTGAACCAAGTTGTTGAGAGAACATCGAGCAAACCGCCCGATGGCGAAAAGACTCGTGGTATTGCGAGGAGAATCTCATGCGGCGCCGCAAGAGCCGCCGGGCTTACCAAGCGACGCATTACCGAGAGTTCCCACGCGCCGAGCGCTGCGACTACTAGTCCAATGGGGACTGCGCTTCTACGGAACGCTTGCATGCGAAACGGTATTGCGAATCGATGCCAAGATCGCTGCACCTTCCGGAGTTTCAGTTACGTTCATGCTCCGTGGTCGAGGTAGCCCGATATGGAACTCGTGCAGCGAAGTTTGTTTGCCGGGCACGAGCACTATCACTCGATCAGCAATGGCCACTGCCTCGTCAAGAAAATGCGAAACGCACACGGTCGTCCGATTGTAGTTCTGTGACCATTGGAGAAGGGAAGAAATGGCACTCTTGCGATTGCCGGAGTCGACGGCTGAGAGCCCCTCATCAAGTCCCAATACGCGACAATCTCGCGAGTTTGCCAAGCCGAAAAGAAAAAGCTGTTGTTGACCGCCAGAAAGCTGGTAGGGATATCTGTCCGGCGAGACATGTAGCTTGATCTCAGCGCAATATTCTTCAAACCTTTCCCGCTCGCGCTTCGTGAGCCAAAGCGTGATGTGCTCCTCAAGATCAAACCAAGGAAACCAAGAGGAGCGATAGTCTTGTGGTAGATAGGCAAAGCTTCTTTTGCCGGCGGGTGTACTCGCACTGATGATGGAATCAGATTCTTCGAGACCCAGAACGAGTCGAAGGAGTGTGCTTTTCCCACTTCCGTTTGGGCCCACGAAACTAACAACTTCGCCCTGGCCAATGTTTATTCGTTGGTTGAGAAAAACTGAGACAACACCGTCATCAGAACGATACGACTTGGTGAATCCATTCAGTACGATGTCGTGTGACCCAGTGTCGTTCATCGGGCGTCTCTGATGAGCCGAGACGGAATCATCAACTCGCCCACGTTGATCTTTCGCCTGATAGTTCCCTTAGTGAGATGAAGATCTGCTTGCTTCTGGAGGGTCTGAAGATCGACTTCATCTAGCTTCGTAAACGGAATATTTGGTGTGGAGAGTGCTACATCGGGATCAATGGATGTGTATTTGGCCAAGAAGGCCTTTGCGCGGCCAGGATTCGCTCGAATGCTATCAACTGCTTCGTAGATCGCTTCCACAACGGCGCGCCCTTCTTTCTCACGTTTGTCCAGGAGTGCTTGCGAGACTACCCAAACGCCCGCCTGCCAGGGCTCCATCACTAGACTTTCCACCGCGGCTGGCACCAACCGAACGGCGCTATCCTGCAATACCGCTTGGGTACCTGTGGGCTCGTAGGTCATCAGCGCGTCAACACTTTTGTTGAGAAGCGATGGAATGTGCAAATCGCTGCTGAGTTCGATGATTGTGATGTCTGAATCAGGTCGCACTCCGAGAGCTTCGAGAGAAAGTCGTCCAAAGACGCCGAGCTGCGTACCTGGGAAGAAGGCAATCTTCTTCTTCACTCCTTTGATTGGCAGAAGGTCCGCGGGAGTGTTTATGCCGGATTGATGCCGAACTACTATCGAAGTGAGATAGTCGCGCTTGTTCTCTGCATCGATTAGAAAGACTCTAAGTCTACCGGGATCACGTGACTCGTCAGCTAGCAGCACGGAAGTCGCGATGGAGGCAGCGGCGTCAATTCGTCCTTTCGTTAGCGCCTCGCCGAGTTCAGCGCTTTTGGAAAGCTTGTGCAGCTCTACTCTGACATCATGCTTTTTGAATAGTCCGAGCTCCTCAGCGACGAAGAGCGGTAAATCCACGTAGATGGGAAGGTATCCGATCTGCACAGGGCCATCGGCGGGCGAGGGCCACGCCAGCCATGCCATTACTGCAATTAGAGCCCCGACCAAGGTGGCCATCCCAAACAACGCAGATCGTTGCTTCATGTGAGTCCCAGATGGTTCAGCGGATAGTGCCTTTTGCGACGGATGTGCTCGCTACGACCTAACCTTATCCCAAAGACAACTTCCGCAAGGGCTGATCTGATTGGCTGTTCGTCGACACTTAGAGTGAAAGGCCGATTAGTCGAACCCAGTTTTCGATCTTTGCTTTCGACTGTCCGCTACCTGGTTTTTGAAAGCGAGCGCTAGGGTCCTACTGCATTTCCGTTGACGTGAGTTTTAGCCGCCGGTGTTGCTTCTCACTGTTGGGAAAGAATCAGCTGCTCTGATTCGACATTGAGGCTCCTCGGCTATCCATCCAGTTGAACGCGGGCGGACGAGGGTCCCTGCATCCGTGCTTCAGGTTTAGCCAAACAGCGGGACCTCGGGGCCCGTCCCCGATATCTCGTCCACCCCGATTCGTAAGTTGATCACTCGTACCTGACGCGGATTGATCCAATTCTCGAAGCGTGCGAGATCGAGCAGACAAAACAGCGATCCGATCCATCACCAGAACAGCTCAGAACCTCACTTTCGCGGCGTGCACGCGAACGTCATCGGCTCCGCCAAATACTCCTTAAACACGTCCGCTCCTCGATGTCTTCCCACGCGGAGCCGCGATCCACGTATCTCCGAGACGTAAATCAACTCAAAGTTGGGATCCGCCTGCGCACGCAAATACTGACTTCGCTGCATCTGAAAGCCCTTCGGCGGTCCAGCACTCCCCTTCACTTCAACGTGGCGTTCTCCACCCTTGCGCGTGCAGTGTAGGTCGTAGCCCAATCCCGGTTCTCTCTCGCGCGACGCAACCGTCCAGCCTTCCGCACGCAAACGTCGTGTCGCCTCCGCAATCGCGAGCTTCTCGATTTCCGGATCTGGCGGTTCGAAGGGCGGAACGTCGTTGGATGAGTTCTCGATGTCTTGGGGGCTCAGCGCGTAAGCAGGCGTCATATCAGCGACTCCCGCAGCATCTGCGAGAGCAGCTACAACTGCTGGGGAGTGGGACGCCTTCCACGCTGAAACGGTGCGTGCGCGCGCGGCACGAGTAATGAGATCGTGATGTGACTGCACGAATTGGCGCGGAAGTCGTGGTAGATCGAGAATGCGAACTCTCCACGCGCGACCTTTGAAGTTCGGAATCGCGTCGTAGCGACCGTAGCGCGTCTTCTCGTGCGGAATGCGACCGGGGGAAATCGCTTCCGTTGCGTAAACCGCACACATTCCATCAAGGCCTGCGTACAAATCCAATACGGCAACGGGGCCAACATTTACGCGCACGAGGCCGTCGGCTAACAAAGTGACTTCCCAACTTCCAGATGCGAGCGAGTGCGCTATCGCTATATCGTGCAATGCAAACGCCGCAGCACGCTTTAGCACTTCCGAGTTAGGCCACCACTCCGAGAGAATCGCATCAGCGAGTGAGCGATTATTGCGCGCTTCGCGTACGCGCAAAATCTCCTTCTTGCTTGGCATTTCTTCGTCACCGTTCGCTTTCGTTAGTTGATGCTCGTCACTGAACGCTGATGTCACACCGACCTGTTAGGGCGCTTCAGTGGTGAGCAAACAGACAATCATTCGCGCATTCATCTGCGCCGAACGAAGGGGAAACACAGACGTTGACGCAACGATCTTCGCAGCCTCCTTGCGCACCCACGGTGTCTGCGCGAGGCGCAGGAACGAGTCGATCGTCGAAAGCCTCGAAGCCCATGCTCCGGGCGCTTCCACATCGGGTTCCACCAGCATGACAAGCACGACCCGACAGAAGGAGAGATTGCGGCGAAATGGAGTAGCTTCACGAAGTCCTGCTCCACCTCATGCAAACTCGCACACGGAAATCCATTCTGATCGAACCACTTCGAAAGCTTTTTCCCCATCACCTTGTGCGTACGCCCGTAGCCAAAGCGCGCTGACTTCACCTCGCAGAGATGCCACCGATCTCCGTGAGAAAGCGCCACATCAACACGACACGTGCCGAAGTATCCACTGTCGCGAATAGCGAGCGTCTCGGCCAGAGATCGGACATGTCGAACTCTAGATGGAGAGAAGCACTCATGAAGAACGTCAATGATCACTCTCTCTAGAATGTGCTCGCGGGGCGCGCGCGACGCGTCAATTTCAAGCTTCGGGCGGCATAGCTGAAAGAGGGTATCTCGTTCGCAGAAGCGCTCGCGAATTGCGTCGATTGGCCACGGAAGCAGGTTGATTGTCGCGATGCTCTGAGATTCAGAACTAGTCGCCAATGGCAGAAGGCTCCTCCGTGAGTTCCGCGCGTCGTGGTGCGCCTACCACCACGTCAATCAGCCAAGGCGTGTCCGTGCTCGACTCACTCAACTTCAACTCCCGCCGAAACGCGCGACTCGCCTCCTCCCACTCCTCTCGAGTTGTCGCATGATCGCGATGCGGATCTCCCGTGAAGCACACATTCACGAGATACGCCTCAACACCGATCGTCTCGCGCAGCCACAGCACGTGCGCAATTCGATTCGCCGATTGGTACAGCTTACGCATCCAGGTATCAGGTCGACTCGTTAGGCCAACGCGCTTCGCCGTCTCCAGAAGTGACGCCTCTATTTTCTTGCGCGAATCCGAGCCCTTAGGTGCCTTGCACCCGCCTCCACGTACTTCGTTCGGGTAGCTCTTCGCTTCAATCAGCACATAACCAATCGTTGCGCCTTTGGGATCGACGATTTTCGCGAGGCCGTCCCACACCGGCCCGCCCTTGGGCCAAAAGACGGAGAGCCGGGCACGATACTCATCCAAACCAAGCGCTCGGAGAAAGGCTCCATCTCTGTACTCGGCGAATGATTTACGCTCGATTGGCGAAACCCAAACGAGATCTGCCCCTTTTGCTTTTCGCGGGAGCGCAGCCAGAACCTCGCTGCTAAGCGCGACTTGTCGGCGATTCACCCAAACTTGCAAACACATCTGACTCCCGGCGAACGCGCGCCCTTTCTCGTCGCGACGTCGCTGAGAGGACTTTCCGACCGCGGGGTCGACGGTTGAAGTAGAGTGAGATTGGGTGTTCGCACTCGGAAGAGCCATGGCGTTCACGATTGGGCGCCCGCGACATTGCGTCCACATCGGCGATTCCCGCAAGTCTTCCCTGACTTCCTGTTCCTTCGCTCACTCTTCACACGGTCAGTTCCTGATCGTATCCTCCACGTCGCCCGCCCCTATGCGATTCGGGGTTGGCGCAGGTCCACCTCCCTGCTCCACCAGCATCACGCGCAACCCCATGGCCGAGCATAACCTCTCGTCCTTCATCGGGTCCGTAGCTGCCCTGCTCCGCAGCGACTACAAGAAGTCCGAATACGGGAAGGTCATCCTCCCCTTCAACGTCCTCCGTCGCCTCAAGGGCGACATGGGTGCACATGTGCACCTCTACACCTTCTGTCACAGATCTTCGACTTCGTCAATACCACCATCGAGAAGCGCGCGATCTTCTACAAGTGGCTTATCCCGTTGCTGGAGTTTGGCCGCGAGCGCGAAGGCATCGACCTGTCGAAGGTAGTTCTGACGCACCATACCCTAAAGTACCGCGGCAAGGCCGTGATGGTGCTCGGCGATGGCAATGCGCCGAAGCTTGAGCCCATTGGCGCTGCAGTCGGTGGTTTGGTGTGTGGGCCGATGAAGGCGTATCTGGCGGAGATCAAGGCGCAGATGAATGATCTCTTTCAGGGGGATTTGACGGACCAGGATAAGTTGCTCTACGTCAACAACGTCATTGACGACGAACTGCTCGAATCGGAGACGTTGCGGACGCAGGCGGCGAATAATTCGAAGGAGCAGTTTGCGGCGTCACCTGATCTAGATAAGATCCTGGAAAGCGCGATCATCGATGCGATGGATGCGCATCAGGAGATGAGTCGGCACGCGTTGAACTCTTTAGAAGTACGGAGGAGGATTAAGGAGATCCTCCTTAAGCATGCGGGCTTGTACGAGGCGCTGAGGGTGCTGCCCTTTCGGTCCTGACACGAACTACAATGTACCTGAGGCACGCGCTACTCTCCGACCAAACAACTTCCTCGTCGCTCACGTAGAGAAGCGAGCCATCGGGTGTCGAAGAAGATGATCATACAATGCAACTACCTAAAGCTAGTCTGCGCTCCGTTCTCGAATCAGGAGGGAGTGTGGCTCTCCGCGGATACTGATTTTCAGCAGGCCGTAGCTCGGAGTAAGCTCTACATGCTCGGCCAGCGCTCGGAACTGACCTTTGAGAACATACGATTCGACGACGAAGCCCTAACTCTTTCACTTAAGATACTTCGTCAGGACACGCATAGCTGCGCATCAGTCACTATTCCGCTGTCAGCCGTTCTAGGCGACTATATAGGCGACGTCGATCTCGAGATGGGCCCCAAACTTATTCGATTCTATGCAGAACCAAGGAACACATCTGTCGAGCCAATCCAGTGGTTTACGCCAGATCGATTGCTGTTCGGAATAATGAACGGCCACCTTCCAGCGAAGGGTGTGCCAGATCTACGCAACTTTTGGGAGTTCAGTTTACTCTACGTAGGAATATCAAAAAGAGGCGACAGCGTGAGCCGTCTTTCCCAAAGCGGACATGAGGGCCGACTGAGTATCCTGTCTAGTCAACACCCACGTGTGTCCACGTCTCGCGTGACCGATGAAGTCACGTGTTTTCTCTTCGACATAGACGTGCTAGGCGTTCGGAACCTCGATGGGCAGACCGTCGCAAGCGAGGGAGACAGTCCTTTCATCGCCGACCAGGCATCGCTCGCGGCGGATGCTGAGAAGGCCCTAGTTCATGTCCTTCGACCGCCGTACAACGAGGTCGTTTATGCCGCTTATCCCCGAGGCCGGGACTCGCTCTTTCATTCGGGATTGTCTGTCTACAGTTATTCCTTGCAGGAGAATCTCACATTCTCCACAGACAACAACATTCTGAGGGGCGACCTCGCCCATGATATGTCCGACGCGATAGTGGTTACGGGCAGCGAAGTGGTCCTGCAGAAGTATGATGTGGGCGCGTAAGTCCAGCCGAAAAGTCACGATAGAGTTCCGCACCTCGGATCAGACAATAGCTAAGTCTCGAGTTCATTCGTCGCGATGTTTCGAGGGGTGGTCGAACGTTCAGCCGAAACGGCGCTGCGATCACCGTTAGATCTGCCATCTAGCGCCGCAGCCTAGCACGGTAGACGAACGCAAGCCTCTGCGCTTCTTCTCTACTAGCCCCTTAACGCATCATATGCCAGCCTCGCTCATTGTTGACCCGGCGGAGCTCGCCGCGCAGCTCGGCGGCCGTTTCGTGATCGCCAACGATGGGCGCGCCGGAGGACAAGGTCTCGTTGTCCGGGCTACTCGTAGGACCGCACAGGACGGGACGCCTGCACAAGACGATGTTGCGCTGAAGCTGTACTTCGATGCCGTGCAGGTTGAGCGGGTAGAGCGTGAAGTCGCAGTTCTGCATCGACTGCGTCATCCCTCTCTTTCACGCGTGGTAGAGCATGGATCGGTATCTCTTGGCGGGCGGACGCTCAGATATGTTGCTTTCGAATTCATCGACGGCGATCCGCTAGATCATCGGCTCACTAATAGCGGCGCCCTAGCCCCACGAACTGTGGCCATTGTCGGTCGCGATGTGGCGAGCGCACTCTCCCACATCTGGCGCGAACGCATCGTCCATCGTGACGTGAATCCGAAGAACATCATGCTTCGAATTGGTGATCGCGAAGCTGTGCTGATTGACCTAGGTATTGCCCGGCATCTCAACGAGTCAACTTTGACAAGCCTCGGAAAGACATGGGGGACGATGGGCTACATGTCGCCCGAGCATCAGCGCGCAGAGCAGGCTCTCACGAGCCTCTCGGATGTGTTCTCACTGGGTGTCACCCTCCTTGAGGCACTTACGGGCACGCATCCCACCGGTGGCGATCAGAGTCTAATCGCCACGCGATGTCCTTTGACCGCCGCGGTTGCTCCGTCGGCGCCGGCGGGCCTCGCGCAGCTAATTGATCGGATGCTCTCGCACCGCGCTGCCTTCAGACCCGATCCCGAAGCGCTTTCAGAGGAGTTCAGCACGCTCGTCGATTCACTCTAGCGCCAGTCGCTCCTCCCGCCACTAGCCGGGCTTCCTACGCCTCATGTTCTATCACAATACCAAATACAAGTTCGAGCTCTGGCAAGGATCGCCAAGCAACCTCGCGGGGGGCATCATTGCAGCCTCCGCGATGTTTATCGGACAACTGCGACGTCGGAAGTTTCGCAAATGGCCGTATCTGCAGCACCGGCTATTCGATCCGCAACTCTACCTGGCAGCGCTTGACGAGCGGCAAGCCTCCACGACCGTTCCGACGCTTGCGACCTTTCCGTGGTTCGGTGGTGCGCCTGTCGACGACTATGACAGCAAGCAGCATAAGAGCCAGAAGGGTTACAAGGAGGCCACCTTTCCGAAACTTCTTGCGAACTGGCGTCGAACGACAGTCAGCGATGACAAGGAGCTCCGCGCTGCGGCTCGCTCGGCAGTCGAGTTCCAGCTCGAGCTGGACTGCAGGGGTATCATCCTGCCTGCACCCATCGTGGACCGTCTATCTGATGGCTACGAGAGCGCGACGGTATGGATCGATGCGGGGCTAGATGCATGTCGATCGCTTGGAGTAACATTGCCCGTGTACGCGACAGTTGCAGTGGCAGACACGATCCTGCAAGGCATCCCAGCAGCGGCCAACCCTGTCATTGCGAGCATTACAAGTCACATTGCTGCACGAAAAGGGCTCGCTGGCGCTTACTTGGTTCTCGAGAGTCGGGACGGCGACTGTTACTCCATCGAAAGTCAGGATACGGCGCGCGCGCTCCTGAGAATTGTCGACGACTTGGTGCGAGGTGCACGACGACGCGTGGTCGTGAACTACTCCGGTACTTTCGGAGCAGTGTGCATGGCAGCGGGCGCCGAGATTTGGTCGACCGGATACTATCTGAGTCAGCGTCGACTCAAGCTGTCAGATATGTACAAGAAGGACGGCGGGGCACAATTCCCACGCTACTTCAGTCTGCAATTGCTCGGCGACATTGGAGTTGAGCAAGATCTTCAGACTGTAGCGAAGGCGGGCTTGCTAGACGAGGTTAGGACGCCAAGTTCACCTGCTAAGCCCCTTCTTGAAGCTTTAGCGAGTGGTCTTGGACCCGATCAAGTGCCAGCATGGGCCTACCGTTTGTCCAACGTCGCTGCAGCGGGCGCGCATTACAACAATTGCATGCACTATCTAGGAAAGCACCTCGAGGGTCAGGATAGTGCGGGGCGAGTCAACTGGATGGAGCACTGGTTGGCAAAGGCCGCCGCGGTCGCTAAGCGTTTATCGCAGTCTGGCATCTCCCACTCGCGCTCCACTGATATTGACCATCAGGAGACGTGGCTGACAGTCTTCCGGGAGTGGAGAGCGGAGGCTGGCCGTTGAACCGTGTCGCAGGAGAGGCGAGATGTGGAGCTGGCATGTTGAAGATGCCGCTAGTCTACGCGCTGACGTGCGATAGGCAAAGACTGCTCGATTCAGGCGACGAGAGCCGAGAAGCGTCTTCGCGATTCCGGTGCCCGTAAGGGACTCTCGGCCGGCGATCTACGGGGAAAAGCTTGTCGGCTGCGCGCACTCGACGCTCGGATCTCGGACGACAGACGCGCGCCTTTACCGCCACATCAATGGCATGACCGTATTGAAGCAAGAGTCCGATACCGGCGCTACGGAAGAGCTTTCGCAGTGAAGCCGATTCACGAGTCTGATTCCCGTCCAATACAACGAACGAGCGGTCTGCGAACTCTTGGTACTCCACTGCCTGCACGAGCGCGTCGCGCCACCGACGCAGTTTCGCTTCGACCGCGATGATTTCGACGATACGGCTGTGTGCACAGGCGGAAAGTGACCATCCGCCTCGTCGATTGTCATTGACGATTTGCAGTCGTGCAAGTCTTCGCAGCGAACGTTCTGCGACTGCACTTGTCAAGTAAAGCTCACGTTCTAGCTCGCTTACACGCCATGTTTGCCCCGCTTCGAGTAACGCGACAATGTATGCCTCCACGACGCTGCACCGTGCGCGTAGCGGGGGCGTTCTTCCCTTGCAGACTCCGACAAGCAAGTCTGGAATTATGAGTCCGAGATCTGGTTCTCGAAGCACTCGCACTTCACCGGCCTCGGCAAGGCCGAGCACCGAGGGCAGCGCTTCGCGGAGGGGCTCGAGCATCTCTCGCTCGAGACGGAAGGGGGCTGTGTCCGCTTTCACTGAGGAAACAGTAGCGGACGTGCGCCGCAAGTGCCAACCCTACTAGTGCTGAGTCGCCTCAAGCCGAGTCTCTTTAAGCATACGAGTATCCTGAGCCTAACCTAGTGGCGGTCCATGTCGACGGAGGGGTAGAGGCACCCGCGTCGCAGCGCGGACCCTATCTGCGCACATCGCATGCTAGGGAGAAGATCCCTTGACCTCCCTCGACATCTATCTGAAAATCCGCGTGTCGGTGTTTCGATTCCGTGCTCGTTTGAGTGTCAAGGACTCCTGCATCAGTTCGACGACGTACGACGAATAGAAGTACAAGGCCTTAGGCGCGAATTGACTCCTCCCGAAGAATTAGCCGGCGAAGAGGAAGCGCCGACAACGAAGAGAGTCTTTATCTCTCGCTTGTACCAAAAAGA
>JAFEAR010000066.1 GCA_018266335.1 Bdellovibrionales bacterium | reverse complement strand
TCCCACTCTTGGAATCCGATAAACACGGGGCGGTTATCGGGCCAGAACAGGCGCGGAGACCACTCCACACCGTGCGTCGGAATGTCGAGTACGATGTGGCTGACCCAAGCCCACATGACGACAAGCGCCACCGTTGATCCAAATATAGGCAAACATATCGTTGAAATCAGAACTGGCGCTATTGCACCATGCGCGGCCCTGTATAGTGTGGGCGGGCGTGGCAAGCGTGGCCGCAGCCATAGGGCCGAGTCAGGCACTACAGCCGCAACAGCACCCAACACCGGGCGACCAAAAGCTGCGCCGGTTGCCGCGCCTGTTAGCGCGTGGATGATGATGTCCATTATGGGATCAAATCCAAAAACTCTTCCATCGGCCCAACGTAATTCGGGGAGTTTGGCAAATTCGGAAGGAGCCCATCACGCCACGCTCTAAGGATTAGCGGGTCTGGAATATCAGCTTCCTCAAATCCCTTCGCACGAAGTAGCGTAGCGTGGTCATGCCCGACAGGGGGATATTGTCCGTCATATGAAGTGTGACTGAAAGCCAGAGCTCCGTAGGCATTAAAGCCTACGTCAGTCAACCCCCACGCGAGGCGCACGCTCTCTGCTTTTGTAAGATCCATCAAGGGAGTGAGGATGCGGCAACCTTCGGGGAAACCAGCTTCCGCTGTAAATGTTCCAAGGTCAATACTCTCCACAAGAGCATCAATAAATCTACGTCTACAATCAGGATATCCACCAAAATCCTCTTGGCATACACCCGTGATAATTGTATCAATCCCGAGTACGAACGCACGATTAGCTGCAATAGTTAGGAACAACTGATTACGCATTGGAACGAACGTTTTTTCCAGTCCACCAGGAAGTGAATGGTGATCCTTATATTGGTCTAATTTGGCATCAGAAACCAAAGGTGACGTCCCTTTCAAAATTGGCCCGAGTACAATCACTTCGTGGGAAGCAACCCTTCCTAGTTCAGCGACTTGTTTAGCTGCGGCGATTTCAATGCGATGGCGTTGATTGTAGTCGAAAGTAATGGCATGGATTTCATAACCCTCGGCCATCGCCCAATACAGGCAAGTCGTAGAATCTTGTCCTCCAGACAGAACAAGTAATGCTTTCTTGGACATTATGCGACTCCTATGATTTTGTGAACTTGCAGGCAGAGACGGTAGCCATGATCCATACAGGACTTAACCACAGCGGAGAGATTGCTCTTGTTGGCTATATCGTCTTGTTCGTCGACGGGCTGAAGATATATCTGTCCTGTGAACCCCTGCGGCGGGCGGGCCAACATACCGCCATTCGGGTGCTCGAGGGCGTGGGTTGGGAGTCCGTCGGGGCTGTGCCCCAAAGAGTTCACAGTTGCAACGTATTTCATCGCTGCTATGTGCGGAGCCAATTTCTTGTTGATAGTTCCAGTCTTTGGACTGCAAACGATGCTCAGGTCGGGATGATCGAACGGTAAGTCGCAGTAGAGCGTTCCGTTTGTTTCGATCTGAACTTTGAACCCTTGGGTCAATAGATTGGAAACAAGGGGGTACAGGTTCTGCCTGAAAGGCTCGCCGCCAGTGATGACTACCAATCCCTTCTTATCGGTACTGAAATACGATTCGTTCTGAACCGTTTCGATAACCTGCGGCCACCCCATCTGTTGTCTTGAGGTGTATTCCGTGTCGCACATCGGGCACTGAAGATTGCACCCGGCAAGCCTCACGAAAACGGCGGGCGACCCTACAAACGGTCCCTCGCCTTGAATGGTATAAAAGATAGAATTGACAGCGAGATTTAGCCCGCTACCTCGGTCCTGCTTCTCAACAGGCTGAGAGTTTTTATTCATTTTGTACTCCACGGGGTAATGAAACAATGCCCGCTGGAATGGCGGGCATTGTGGGTTTCACCAGGAGCTGAAACTTATTCAGCGGTGCTTTCAGCCTTCACCTCGTTCGGAGCTTGCACGCGTCCGGCGATGCCGAAGAACTTCCGCCAACGAGCGTACTCGACGCGGACGTTGCCTTCGTTCAGGCCACGCGCCTTGGCGATTTCCAAGCTCTCCTTGATGGAGGCCGGGGCACCGTTCTTGGCCGACACCTCGTCGAACACAGACCAAGCTCGGCCACAGAGAGTTTCAGGCTTCGGCCGACGCACGCCATTCGCTTCAGGCATCTTGCTTGCTTCCTTCGCGGCCTTGGCGGCAGCCACAGCGTCTTCCTTTTCCTTCACTTTGGCAGCCTTCTCAGCTTCCTTAGCAGCCTTCTCAGCTTCCTTAGCGGCTTCCTTCCTAGCCTTTTCCTCAGCCTTCGCCAATTCCTTCGCGGCCTTGGCGGCAGCCTTTTCTTCACTCTTCTTCGCTGCGGCTGCGGCCTTCTCGGCGGCGAGCTGGGCTTCGGTTTTATCAGACATCTTCTTCTCCTCAGGTTGGTGGTACAAACTGCCACGGCAGGCAGGGGAATGGAACTTTACTACAAAGCGGTTCGGATTGCAAGCACTATTTTGTTAAATCTTTGTTTTCATCCAACGGCCAAGCTCATTCGAGCTAGTTACACGTTTTGTTCCATGTTTTTCTTCGAGCTCATCCATGATTTTGCGGCGCAAAGCTAGAAGAACTTTTGTGTCTATTGGTTTGCCAGCAGACTCCCAAAGTTGATCTGCCACCGCCCACACTACGGCGGCGACATTCGCCTGCCGTGGCGCGCTGGGTGCGCCTGTACGGGCTGCGCAGGGGCTTGGTGCGGGGGTAGTAGCGGGCACCCGAATCGGGGCCGCAGGTTGCGTTATAGGTAGCCCAATCGCTATGTCAGATTCGTTTGGAGCTTTCTTATAACGCAAAGGCTCAAGTTTGAACAATTCAGGTTGGATTGCAGGTTTTGTGCTTCCGGGATTATACAAATATCGTTCGGATCGTATTTCAGGGACTTGCGCAGCTTGCAAATCCACTTCAGACATCACGCACTCCCGAACTGGAATGCGATCCGCAATTTCCAAAAGAACATTCCTAAGGCGATTGCCAATATTCTTAGAAGTCTCGTCCGTTGTGTGCTTGTAGAGAATCATCTTCTCCAGATCGGTCAGCCCGGTCAGGAAATCCTCGTCCAGTGTGGTTATCAGGTAGTGCTGGCCCGGATAGCATTCGATCCATGCGAGGTTCGCACAGGTGTAGAGGTCAGGGTGCTTGATGGGGAGGAAGACCAACGCCTCGGTGTCGATCACAACTCTCATAGCTTTGTGAATTTTCCGGCAATAAACGGAGTTACTTTAATTTCTATTCCGCCAGGAGGCGTCACGTATAGAGTTTTACCCCGTTGGGTTATCAGAACATTGCATTTCCACTCCGACCAATAATACTCTCCAGGACAGAGTGGAATGTCTGCGCGCTTCGCCCTTTTAATTCTAGGTTTTGCCCTAAAACGAGTCATGTTGCCACCTCTCGAACCTTTCGACTTCACCGTTGGGGCCATGCAAGACCATCGTCCGCTTGTTGACCCGCTTGCACCAGAGACGGGCGGCCTTGCGAGTGTGGAACTCTTCCTTATGGAAGACCCGGTAGCCCTGTTCGTGGGTGTACTCAACTTTCCACATCATTGTATCCTAATGGTGATAAAGACCCATAATGGCAAGTTCGGAAGCTCCGTAAACCTCAGCTTTTCCGCAACAGTCACAGACATACTTCCTAGCGTCCGGTTCCACTCCCGGCTGCACTTCCGCGCAAGCCAAGCAGAAACCCTCCATATTTTCATCCATGGATTCAAGTTCCCGAATGGACG
>JAFEAR010000065.1 GCA_018266335.1 Bdellovibrionales bacterium | reverse complement strand
TGGCAGGGAACACCGCCGGGCTTGGTTCTGTCGCACAAAAAAGACGCCGTCTTCAGCCCTACTTGGTTTGTTTTTGGGGAGTGGGCGCAGCCAACGTGCTATTGATGTAATCGCTTCAGGTTCGACGTTAGCAACAGGTGCCACTAAACAATAGTTTTTGTGCGGCCTAAATCGTTGAGAAACAATGGTGCAAACGCTAGAGTTAGACGTCCGCCAAAGCATAGGTTTTTGTGCAGGCGGCCGGAGGACAGAATGCGCGTGGCCATCTACGCTCGGGTCAGCACATACGACCAGCAGACCTTGCCGATGCAACTGGAAGCGATGCAGGGCTACGTCGCGAACCGCGGTTGGCGGATCGTCCAAGCTATTGAAGACATTGGATCGGGGGCCTCGGACCGACCCAAACGAGCGGCGCTGTTGAATGCTGCACGCCGTCGCGAGATTGACGTTGTAGTTGTTTGGCGATTGGACCGTTGGGGGCGTTCGCTCGCCGATACGGTGGTGAGCCTGCGCGAGTTGTGCGACCTCGGCGTTGGCTTCGTGTCGCTGACGGAAGCTTTGGATCTGACAACGCCCACGGGGCGCGCCATGGCGGGGCTGCTGGCCGTCTTCGCGGAGTTTGAACGGGAAGTGCTCCGCGAGCGCGTGAAAGCCGGTTTAGCGCAAGCGCGCCGCAAGGGAAAGCGCCTGGGGCGGCCTGCTTCGATCACCAGCCAAGTCGAGCGGGTGCAACAGATGCACGCTGCTGGCGCGAGCCAGACGACGATCGCGCGGACGGTGGGCATCTCTCGACCCTCCGTTCAGCGCATTCTCAAAGCGGCTCAGCCACAAACCACTGCGGGCTTGTGACCGGGCTTGGTCGGCACCTTTGAAAGCCCGCGAATGGGTGTAATCTGAGGCGGCAAAAACGACCTCAGCATGCCACCCCGCGCCAAAACTGCCGAATAAACTCTCGAAAAGGTACCGTTCCGGTACATGGTCCGTCACCGTGAGTGCGTAAGTCGCACGAGTCAAAGCACTTATGTGGGTTGCTTTTGAATGCCAGAATCGTGGGGTGGTCGGCAAAACCCTCCAAAATGGAACAGCTCAGTACAGATGATTCAATGATCCTACGGAACTGGGCCTCCACCAGACGCGATGCTCAAACATGGCGTCAAGCGGGTTGTATACAGGGTTGCCGCTACTAAGCAACTTTCGGTCATTCTAGAGGAGGACCCGATTAAAACCCCAGGAGTTGAGTACGGGTACGAAAAAACCGCTGAGGATTCGCCTCGCGAGCACTCGGCCAATGCCCGCATCCTCGAGCGGCACTGAGGCGTCATGTGAAGAACGATTGCGGAACCAATTGATATTCTCGTCGGTGAGGTGAACCGGACTAAACAACGACCCTTTCGTTAGTGGGCCGATTTGGGCAGAGTACCGCTTTAGGATTCGGGCAGCCTCGAAACGCACCCGAGAGCCGGCAGTCCCCTTTTCGTTGGTTGCTTCGCATTTCTTAAGAAGCAGGAGGATGTCATACAGAGTCATCTTTGCGGCTCGATCAGGAACCACGAGTTTTTCCAAGAACAATGCCTCCTCCTTCGTTTTCGCCGCACTCAGGTTCTCTCGATCCATGCTCACCAAATGAGGCTGGGTGGCGAGTGCAGAAGAGAGATTGGTGACGACAGAGCGCTTCAGCACCGACTCTATCGCGCGCCACCATTGCGCAAGCCCCATGGAGAAGTCGTCCGTCGGCACGCCGAACATAGCCCAGTCTCCATTGCGCACAAGGGCCTGCTCCTCTGGCGTGATCATGTCATACCAAAAGTAACGATACCGAAGAACAGCCGGCGCTGACCAGATGGGGTCAGCGCCACGGCTGCCTGCAACACTGCCAGGTTTGAAGCTGTCCTTAACGACTTGACCCAGGGCTGCCGCATCTAGGTGTAGCGCGAGGGAAATGAGGAAAACCCACGCCTCTGCGGGTGCGTCGCCGATAACCGAGCGAGCGACATCCTCACTAGCGGCGTCTTGCGCCAGCGACCAGCGTTCCGCGTCGCGAGGTTGGTGTAGGCGCTCCCTTAGTAGAGAAACTCGGTTCGTAGCAAATTGGACATGCTGAATGAATGCACTGCACCAGTCGGCCCAGATGCAAACCGGAGCGTTCAGTTCGACAAGTAGCTTTGCTAACCTTTGCAGATCCGACAGCACCGCAAAGACGTTCCGGAAGCCGAGCGCGATATTGATCAAAAGGATCGCTGTACGCTCATCCCTCAGTTGGCGCAGTGAGAATTCTGCGAGTTGGACAATCGCGCTCGGATGCCACAGCACGAGTACACCATGCTGCGCATCCGCGATTTTCAACATTTCTCCGATTCCAACCGCAGCCGAGTCATGATTCGACATCATGCCGACGCAGACGTATTCCCCAAAGCCTTGACCGCCGGAGAGCGTCTTGATTTCTTTAAGGACGTCTTTCATCGCCCACGCTTCCGCCCAATGATCCTCGCCAAGATAGACGCGTGCCATCCAGGCGGTGAATCGCGCCGATCGACCGAACTCCGCGTGCCGTTCCAATCTTAAAGCTCGTTCGAGGGCACCCTCGAAATAGCCGACTTGCAAACAGAGTCGGGCCTCCTCTAGGATGCTTGCGGCAGGTTGCTGGCGGAATCTCCGAGTCATGGCCTCGTCCCGTACTGTGCTAGAGAGAGCGCCGTGACTGCCTCAGTTCTCATGATGTCGTTGTAGCACTTGGTGCTTTTATGGCCTTCGCAGCACCTCTCCGGTACTCCCTTAGACGCGAAATGCTCCGCCGGGGGTGGCGCCTCGGGGCATTACATAGACTGTGTTCGTGATCGCGCAATCTGCATAATTCAGATCACTGTTATCGAGCACTGTAGATGGTGTAATCGTGAGGTGGTCAGCAAAACCCTCGAAAATGGAGCAGCTCAGTACGGGCTGATTTCAACAAAGTCGTCGTAGACAATCACCGTTTCTTCCTCCCTACCAACAGCAAGCCGGAGCAGCGCCTGCGTTGCCGCATCCACTTGGTCGTCGTGCCGTCCATTCGGGAAGCTGGCACACTCTTCGATGAAGTCATCAACCCAAGGTGCAATGGATGGGTGTGGGAGATAAACGTTCCCGGACTCGACGATCGGACTGACCGCGCTGGCGCGCGCAGCCTTGCCGCCCTCCGGGTTCACCGGGATCAAGCCAGGGAGTTCGTGCTGGAGCATCTGGATCACAGCGCTACCATTTGCCTTATCCTCGATCAGCTTTGCCATCGCGCGCGGCCAATCGCGCGTGAGTTCACGCACTGCGCGAACCGTCGCCGGGCAATCCATCTTGTCACGCCGCTGATCGAGCAAGAAGTAATCTCCGCCCGCCCGGCACCACACCTGCCCAACGACATAATCCGACGTGTCGAGATCCTTGAACGCGCAATCCCACGACTGCAGTTGCTCGTCGCAGTATTCCGGAATGTCCACGGTCATTGCCGTTTGTAGCGAGCCGTCGGACGAACGGATCGTCATTGAAGGAACCGATACATCTCTTGGCTTCCAGAATCGCCACCAGTGCCGTTTGAGCAGCCCGCCTTCCGCCGGAGAAGGGCGTTGCTGCAGTTGAGCTGCTGCGGCGTAGCTGCCCAGCGAGCGCTTCAGCGTATCAATCTCAGTGCGACCGAATCGCTCGGGCCACAGGAGTTCCCCTTGCTGCCTTCGCGGGTCCATCCAGCCGAGCGACGTTCTTCGTTCGATCCGCTCGTACTCGGCGGGCAAGCACAGGTGATCCCAGCCGCCCTGCTCCAGCAAGTGGCCGCTTAGATCCTCGGGGT
>JAFEAR010000064.1 GCA_018266335.1 Bdellovibrionales bacterium | reverse complement strand
TGACGTCGGAGGAGCTTGAACGGGAACACGGAATCGTCCGAAAAGGGCTCCTCGGCCCGGCGGAACAAACAGCTCTTAAGGCAAGTGAAAAAAATATTTGGACACGGCGTTACTCTCTGTGGGATTTGTTTCAACGCACCGAGCGTTTGCGAAAACGCGACGCATTACAGAGCGCGTTTGATGAAGTTCGACCCACCCCCGCAAAATACCGCTTTGATTTTCATCAGGACGCGCCCGGACTTTATTTGGGTGGGTACGATTTCTATGTTACGAGAGAAGGTTTGAAAATTCCTTTCTATGGCGATTTAAAGGATTTGTATCCGGTGATGGATGCGCTGTTGCGCTCGATACCGCCCAACGCCAATTCATTTCAAATTAACACCGCTGAGGGTGTGGTCACCCTGCGTCGTTGGAAAAGTCACACACACGATGTGTGGGCGTTTGAAAAAGATGACGCTCCCAAACTTTCAAAACATTACGGTTGGTTGCTTCGACGTGACGCGCCACCACTGCTCGACGAAACTTGTGTCAGCGTGACGCGCGCAGGCGTCAATGGACTGTACCTGAAAGATTATGACGTCGTGAATGACACAATATCGGGACGGCTTGAGCCACCAACCATCACACACAAGCCAGTTGTGTTGACAGACAATGGCGTCAGTGTGGAATTCTTTATCCGAATGTCGGGCGCGTGGCCAGTTTGGGCCTTTCGAAGAGCAGATGTGTCCAATGTAGGCAAGATGTTTGAATTTGAGTTGCGCCCGAACTCGGTTCAAGAGCTGGATCCTGACGAAGATGTCGCAATGTCTAGGAATGGTCTGGATCCCTATTTTGTTGGTGATCCCACCAGCTTCGGTACCTTTGTTGATTCGTTGGGATCTGTTGTTGGAACTGAGAAAAAAGTCAGCGCGAAAGGTGTTACGGTCACGTTTTATCCGAGACAGAATGGTCCTTGGGTGGTTTGGGCTTTTCATAAGCGCGATATTCCTTTGGTTGCCGTGCTCCTCGGTAAAGAAGTGTTTTATGGCGAAACGCCGAAGCTAAAACGTGGCGAATTTCCACTGACGCATGCCATGTTCGCCCTTCGTTTTTTCGGTGATCCATCTGACATGATGAAAAAAATCAAACGTTTGTTGGGACGTGCGCCTCAACGCCCCATCGATGTTTCAAAGAAACTAAGATCGAAGACGGTTCCTTTTTCGACACGGCGCGCCAGCGGGCAAAGCTTTTGGTCGGTTCCAGAATCGTTTATTAATGACATCGCCAAATTTTTGGGTCGCAAGCTACGGACGAATCTCCCTGGACGCATCAAGACGGGTGAAGCGGCGATATCTCAGCGCGGAGCCAGAACCCAGTTTGCGGGCTCTCCAAAGTCGATGTACGAGAAGATGGTCGCAGAAATCGGTATCGCGCCCATGGCAATCGCGGAGAAAACATTAGATATCAATGGCAAACCGCTGACATTTGTAACCCGTCGCTCCGGTAACGAAATCGTCTGGGTTTATCCGAAAGACCGCGTCATTGATATGGCAACTCATTTTGAATTTACACCACGCGGATCGACTGTTGCGGTGCTGTCCAAAGAAGAAGTCGCCATCACGCCCAGCGGTTTATCGCGCGTTTTTGTCGGAGACAAAAAGGATTTATTCGAACGAGCGCGCTCACAACTTCCCACGGTACGCCGTTATGAGCATGAAATGACTCTCGGTGAAGGAGAAAACGCTTTTCAAATATTTACACGCGAGTTGAATCAAACGGCTACACGGGGAAACCATCGACGTAAAAAAGTTTGGGCGTTTCGTTATGAGGACCGTTACAAAGCGGCGGCCTATTTTGATTTTCAGTCATTGGCGCCGAAGGTACGACAAAGTGCGCCTCGGGAAATGGCCGAGACTGTGCCGGCCACCGGAGCTGTGATTAAGAAGTCCGAGCCGAAGTTGCCGGCCGCAGCTCCCAAGCCAGCGGTGACGCCCACTGTCATGCTTGATGATATTTTTGAAAACGTTCACGACGACGAGGTGCCTTTCACACGTTCGCCTCAAGCAAAGAGGGCTGGATTGGTGGGCCGAGTTATTAGAGCTCTTCGCAGCGCGTTGGGAACTCCGAACTATCTTTCAGAGCCACACACGGTTCAACATCAGACAGATCCAACAATTCAAATGGATGTGGTGCCGCGCCGCTACGACAATCGAAATGTGTGGGCCACATCTGTTGATCAAGTCAAGCACGTGCCGGCGTTGTTTGGAGTTTCAGTCCGATCGGAAACCTTGCCAACCATTGACTCCGAAACAGAAATGGCGGCTTCTGGATCTGTCCTCGTCGACCATTTTGTAGGGACGGCTCAGAAGTTGAGCAATCGAGTGCGCGATGAACTTGGAGACCCGCCAGCGACAGGAGGGGCAAAGACGCTCACCGAAGGAACCGACTCGGTCGAATTCTTTGTTCGTTTGACGGGACCTCAAATCGTTTGGGCGTTTAAAACGGAAAATCTCGATGCGGTCGGACGGATCTTCGGATTGCACCGTCGAGAAGGAACGATTGATGAATTGGGCGACGATGAGGTGGCGATTTCACAGCG
>JAFEAR010000063.1 GCA_018266335.1 Bdellovibrionales bacterium | reverse complement strand
GTACATAATCGCCGCCGTCGGACCCGCAATTTTGCCGAGGCCCAGCGTCATGTTAGCGAGTGTATCGAACCAAGAGGTCTTCTTTTGAATAAGAACAATGCCACCGCGATTACCGCAGAAGCCACCACCCGAGCTATCGCTACCCGAGTTCATTTGCGAGCGGTACTGATCCACCGGCATCCGCGGCGTCATGTCGGCGCCGATGGATTCGCAGTAGTTCTTAATTTGTCCTGCAACCTGACGCTGCTTGTTCACGTTGCCGAGCATTTGGTTGTAATCGAGATAGGCGCAGCCGTAGCTCGCTTCGCTCGACGGATCATCGCAAATATCGCCGCTGTCGTCGTCGGCGCGTTCGCGCGTGGGATCGGACAAACTTGCCAGGCCCGTGCTACCGGTGCTCTGGGCATCCTTGTTGAGGGTGTCGCGAATGTCTTGGCAACGCTGTTTTGCGGCTTGCGCGCTGTAACGCTTGGCGAGGCGCTTCAATCCGTAACTTTCACACTGAGGATTTGTATAAGCGGCCTGCGCGTAACGACCGGAATCGAATTCAATTTTTTGTAGACGACTTTCGGTGTCCCAGTTCCAACGCGGGCGCACCGTTAACTCGCCATTCACTTTACCGAAGGGTTCACCGCGCGGAGCATCGACCCAACCGCAAGCCGTGAGAAACGCAGCCTCTTCGGCTTCGTCCATGGCCCGTGCATTTTTAAATGATGTCACACCGACCGCCGCAATGCCCGCAACAAATAACCAGCGGCGAACGGCAGCCGAACACGAAATACTTGCCATCATAGTGACCTCTCCCTTGTCTTAGTTTAACCTATCGTCAACAAATGTGGTCACCTTGAGGGGAATTGTTCAGCGAATCCGCAAGGATCGTCAATTTCCCGACGGCGAGTGACTCCATCCGAGAGGGGGATGACTTTGGTGACTTCCAGCACCGATCGCGTATCCGTTCTCAGTCTGCGTTCGCGCACTCTGGTTTTTTTGGTCGCACTCAGCCTCCTTTCTATTGTGAGCGTTTTCCTGTTTTGGGATTCCCAGGAGCGCCTCAACCGCGCCGCCACCCAAATTCAGAGTGTGCTCATTCCCTCGCGCCGCCTCATCGAGCAGGCGCGAACCGAAGTTGACCTACAAATTCAGGAACTCACCATTTTGCATCGCGAAACGCAGGCCACACCGCAGGACCTCGCGCGGCTGCGCCTGAGCCCGGGCGTCAAAAGTTTGCTCACCCTCCAGTCGGCCGCGCACTTTCCGGCCGTGCTCTTGCCGCTCTTTAAACCCTGGGCGGAACTCGCCGCGAGTTACGAAACGCGCATTCTGGGCATGAAGAGTTTTTCGGAGGCCATTCCACTGCTACGTGATCTACGGCAAAAAACCATTCTGCTCCACCGGGCCGTGGACCGCGAACTCTCCGTGCAACTGCTCACCGTCACGCAGGGTGGCCGGGAACATTTGGTGTGGGGCTTTGCCGCTTCTCTGCTCACGTTTATTTGCGGCATCGTCTTTGTTTTTCTAGTGCGGCAGTGGACGCTACCCCTCGTGCACTTGCGCGACTGGATCAATGAGAACACACGAAACCCTCGCACTTCCCTCCTCTCGGCCGTGCCGCCGCGCTCGGTGCTGGGATCCGGACTGCTGTCGCCACCGGCCGAGGTGCAGGATTTAGTAGAGTCCCTGCGCACTCTCCTCCATCGTTTGCGTAGTTTGGGCGAAGAGCTCGACACACGCACGCAGCGCACGGCCGAAAACGAACGCGCCGTAGGCACTCTCTTCTCGGCACTGCACCACCTCACCCGCCACAACGAAAAACTTCTGGCCGAACTTATCAAGCGTGAGCGCCTGGCTTCGATGGGCGAAATGGCCGCGCAACTGGCGCACGAGATTCGCAATCCACTGAATAGCCTGAACCTAAAACTCGAAATGCTGCGCGAAGAGCTCGCACCTGAACAGCAAGGCCAACTTGATCGAGTGCTCGTGGAGATTGATCGGCTCGATGCGCTCACCGAAAGTCACCTGCGCACCACCCGCTCGGTGCTCAAGGGTTCCATTGCCGCCCCCCCGGAGCCACAGGCCTCGCGCTTAGAAGACATCGCCGACTCCGTACTCGACACGCTCCGCCCCGAACTCAACGGCCGCGGCATTTTCGTTCAGCGCAGCGTGAGTGAGGAGAAAATAAAAACCTACATTCCCGCCAACATTCTCAAAGCGGCCCTCATGAATCTCATTAAAAACTCCGCCGAAGCGCTCAAGGACGCCGACCCTAAAGTCATTCGCCTAGCCATCAGTCGCGACGGTGAAGGCTGGCGCATGGCCGTAGCGGACACGGGCTCGGGCATGCCGAGCGAACTGCTCCGCGGCCCCATCGAAAGCTTTCGCACCACGAAACCCGATGGCTCGGGCCTCGGACTCGTGACGAGCGAAAAAATGCTCGCCCCCTACGGTGTCACCTTAAAAATTCAGTCGCCCGCAGGCCCCTTCGCTACCGAAGTTAGCCTGGTGGCTCCTCCCGAGGCCGCCGCTCGGAAGTCCGAGCGACCCGTGCTAAATTTAGAAGCCAAGGAGAGTGCGACGTGATTCTCATCGTGGACGATGAAGCCGAAAACCGCGAAACACTGAGCGCCATTCTGGAGCGCGAAGGTTTTGCCTGTATGCAAGCGGCCTCGGCGCCCGAAGCCCTCACCATTCTGCGCGAAAATCCTGCCATTCGTTTACTGATCACCGACATGAAAATGCCGGGCGGCATGGACGGCCTGGAGCTTTTGCAATCTGCGCGCATTGTGCGCCCCGATGTACAGCGCCTGCTGGTAACGGCCTTCGGTACGGTGGAGGACACCGTCACCGCGATGCGCGCCGGCGCCTTTGACGTGCTGGCCAAACCGCTCCGCCTGAAGACCATAAAAGAAACCGTAGCTCGCCTGCTCGAGCGGGCAAGTCAGAGCAGCCCGCCCACCAAGAGCACGGCCGCGCCGCTGCACCCGCAACTGTCGGCGCCCTACGCGCGCGTGATGGAACTCCTCCGCCGGGCCGCGCCCTCGCAGGCAAGCGTCCTCTTCACGGGTGAAAGCGGCGTGGGCAAAAGCTTTTTGGCGAAGGCCCTGCACCAGTGGTCCGAGCGGCGCGAGGCCCCCTTCATTGCGCTGAACTGCGCGGCCATTCCCGAAGAACTCCTGGAGAGCGAACTCTTCGGTTACGAAAAGGGCGCCTTTACGGGCGCCGTACAGAGCCGCGACGGCAAGATCATCGCCGCCAACAAGGGCACGCTCCTGCTCGACGAAATCAGCGACCTCAGCCCCAACCTGCAGGCAAAATTGCTGCAGTTCATTCAGGAAAAGAAGTTTTTCAAACTAGGTTCTAACAAGGAAATTTCGGCCGACGTGCGCATCGTGGCCGCTACGAACCGCTCCCTCACGGAGCTCGTGCAAAAAGGTTTATTCCGCGAAGATTTATTGTACCGCTTGCGGGTCATCGAAATCACCGTGCCCCCACTGCGCGAACGTAAAGAAGATTTGCTCTGGCTCATTCCGGCGCTGCTGGACAACCTCGCCGAAAAGAACGGCCAAGTGCCCGTGCGCTTCACGCACGCCGCCCTCGCCAAGCTTTGGTCCTACGACTGGCCCGGCAACATTCGCGAGCTAGAAAACATTATCGAGAGCACGCTGGTGATGGCGCCGCAGGAAGAATTACGCGAAGGGTTTATTTCGGAAGCCGCACTGCCGGAGCAGCTGCGCGGACAGGACACGCGCACCCCCGTCACGCTGCCCGACTTAGCCACCGTCGAACGCCAAGCTATTCAGCAGGCCCTCGTGGTGACGGGCGGCAACCGCCGCCTCGCCGCCCACTTACTGGGCATTTCGGAACGCACCCTCTACCGAGTGCTAGAACCCAAAGCCTAGGGCTACGCTGAAGTCAGTGCCGCCCACTTTGCGCGCCTGCTTATCGAAGTAGTACGAGTAACCGAACATGGCGTCGGCCCGCATGTTTTCCGAAACTTCAAAGCGCGCGCCCACCGCCGGCAAAACGCCCGTGAGCGTGCCCTTGCGGTAATTCGAGTAGACCGTTTGCGAGGCGTTGTTCATTTGGAGTTTGGCTGCGCGGTAGGTACCAATCGACGCTCCCAGATGAACGAAGGGACTAATGATGCCCGAAGGCAGCCGGAAGCGACCATAACCGCCGAGCTCGGTGGACTCACGAATATCGTCGGCGTCGGAACCGAATCCCCGCAACGCGCGCGCACTCAGGCCGAATTCAAAGAACTTGTTGGCGTCGCGCGAGAGCGAAGCTCCCATAGACAAACTGCTGTTAGCCAAGCCGGGCGACAAACTCGCCCACTTCGAAGCCACCACGCCCACTTGGAGCGAGAACCAACGTTGCTTGCGCACTTCGGCGCCTTCGGCGCTCGCTGCCGCAGGGACAACCAAAGCGGCCTCCTGCACTTTGCTATCCTTTTCGGCCACAACCGGTTTTTCCGGCGACGGCACGATGAGGGCGGCCGGCGCAATCGCGGTGCTCGAATTCAGGAGAGCGGCGGGAGCCATGGCAGTGGAGACCGAGATGCTCTTCGCCGATGTCTCTGTTAGTGGTTTCGCCGATGTCTCAATGAACGCGGCGGTGGAGACCGAGAGGTCGGCTACGGGGGCGAGGTCGGGTGGAGTGTAGGCGGCGGCGGTGACTTCGGCTTTGGGTGCCGCTTTGGCTTTGGGCTTGGAGGCCGAAACTTTTACGGCCGTCGAGGGCGACAACTTTGCGGCCGGACTGGGTTCAGCCGCATCGACCGTGTCCTCGGCCGAGAGTTTCTTGGCGGGCAACGGAATAACGGCTTCCTTCTTTTTTCCGGTGATCTGCGCGTGAGCCGCACCGCTCACCAACAACACGGGAAGCATCCAGAATAAATATCGTTTCGACGTTGCCATAAAATTTCTCCTCGTTGCTAACTAATTTTGAAAACGCTGGAGGGTTGCGCGTAGCTCCCCACCCATGCGGTTGTTTTCCACGTAAGTTAAGAGCAAATGTCCAAACAAATTGTTCCACGGAGCGGAGCGCGGAATTTCTGGCGTCGCCAGCTTCTGACTTAATTTTTCGGTTTCGCGGTCGGGTTCGTCCCACGCGCGGCCCAAAAGGTTTTGCACCGTGAGCAAAGCCAGATAGACGTCGCCGCGGCTCAAACGATAAGCCTGCCGAAAAAGATCTGCCGGCAGCACGGAGCGATCGCCTTGATCGAGCACGAACTCTAAAAGTTCCGCCTCGTTGCCCGTCACCGCGTAGCGCGCCGTAACTCCGGCCGCGATGGCCAACCAAATCTTAGGCGCCCTCGGGGCCGCCGTATCGCAATGGCGGTACCGCGAACTCCAGGCATGCGCCCGGCCTAAGCGAGGCACCAGCCCACGCTCGTTAAGCTCCTCCCGCAGAATTTGCGTGAGCGCGCGTAAAAAGTTTTTCTGGTCTTCATCGCTCGGAACCGTGCGGGCCGGAGCGACCTTGCCATCGAGCTTCATTTTATAGAGCGCTAAATCGCCCATCGGATCGACGAGCTGGTAGCGGTCCTGCTGGTAATAAGCGAGTTGGTACCTATCGAAGTCCGCCGCACAGGCGGTCGGCCACGCTGCTGCCGCGTGCGCAGTGAAAGCGCCCAGAGCGGAATGAAACAAGACAACTGCAGTTGCCAGGCCAATGTATTTCACGCGCGATCCCCCTGCGGGAATAGCAGCAAAACCTACACCAGCAGTAAGTCCCCTGTTATCAGGGGTTTCGGAGGGAACGAGCGTCTAGAAATTAGTCGGGTGCACGATCTCAAGCGAGCACGAGTGTAATCCGATAGCGAACACGATGCGCCCGACTCGATTAAAGACACCTTCCAATTGGTTACTTGCCTTCGGGCTCGGATTAACTGCGCTCGCTTCACACGCTACGGACTGCACAGTTGTCACGCAGATTCTCCTGAAGAACCCCAAGCTCTACGACGAGCCCCTCGATAATTTAGGGGGCGTTCTACCGGTCATCGAGGACGCTTTTCCTCCCGTCAACAAAACTTTTTCCGACTCCCAACGCTACACCGCGCTTAGGGATTTTCCACTCGCCCAGGTCGTGGCGGCTCCGGGACACAAGGTGCTGCGCAAGCCCGAGCAGATCAAGGGCTTGCGGCAGTACATTGAGTCGAGCCATGGTGGCGATTTCATTTCGGACAAAGTGCTCCTCAATGTCATTACGCATGCCGATGGCCGCGTAAAGGAAGTAGATCTCTGGAACGCCCACCATCGCGTGGTGGCCTACCTCGACGCCGGATATAAGACTCTCGGCGACATTCCCGAGAAAAACATTCAAATCCTCGTCAATGGACATACGAGTCGGCAAGAGATGTGGGGCCACTATCTACCCGGCGCAAGTTTGAATCTCAAAAAAATCGAAGGCAAATACTCCACGGTTCCCGCCCAGGGTGACGTCACGCCGGGAACGGTGTCGGTGGATGGCCGCCTTTCGAACCACGAGCTCGGCTCGCGCGCCAACCTAGAACAAATTCACAAGAACACCCTCAAGCTTCCCCCCAAAAAGGTGGGCGTCTTCTTTGGCACCTTTGATCCTGTACACGAGGGTCATGTAGAAATTGCCCAACTCGCCAAACACGAACTCGGTCTCGATGAAGTGCTCTTTATTCCGAATGACAATCCCCTCCACGAGCCAGACGCCACGAGCCTAGAGCAACGCGTGCAAATGCTATCGGCGCGGCTCGATCACGAGAAGGGAATGAACGTTTACGTGGCCCCGTCAGCCAAGATCATTGATCGCTTCGGCAAAGAGGCCTTCCTGTTGCAGCTGGAGCAGGAGTACGGCACTAAAAATCTGTACCAAATATTGGGGCAAGACTCGTACGAGAAGCTGCGTGATCTGCACCAGATTTCTCCGCAGGCCAAACACAAGTACTACGTCACCGGCCGCGGCAAGGACGGCAAGCCCCTCCATGTGCCCAGCGCTCTTCACGGTGTGGTCGTCACGGCCAAGGGACACCCCCAGAAGGATGTTTCTTCGAGCGACGTGCGCAAAGCCATTCGCAAGGGCGAAACCCCGGGCGCGGAAGACATGCACCCGAACGTCACCCAGTACATCCAGGCCCGGGGTTTGTATAAGTAGTTGGTAGTTCAAACCATAACCTCACCTCGCCCCTATGCATTTGTCTTTAAATTTGTGACGCCACAGGAAGAGCTTGGGCACTATCGACGTCGATAGTGCGCGGCCTGTAAGCGAGATAATCCGCACGCGTCGCTGGTTAGTATGCTTGGCGACAGGTGGCACTGTTTTATCGCGAGGGAATGTTCTTGGCTGTTGGTGGCGCAATCGGAGCGCGAGAAATGATTGCGGTTATTCGTCTGAGCTCCCAATAAAAATGTGTGCTCGGATAATTTTTTAGAAATTTTTAGAGGTTTTTGTGAGATTTTTATTGACGCGATTTTGCGCGTTATAGGTCGGCTGCTGCGTGCAAATTGCGCCGTGGTTTTTTAAAAATAATTCATCACACGCAAAAGTTTGCGTGGCGAGGCGCTAGCACGCTCTGCGTGGCTCTCTAGTTTTTATCTGAGTCGCCATGAAAAAGTGTGCTGAAAAACTCGTGATATAGAACTTGTCATGAACACGATTCGTGCCCTGAAAGATTCAGAACTTCTCTCTACAACCAAAGAGCTCGTGCAAAAAGAGCGGGCGGTTACGATGGATGTTTTGTGGCACTTGCAAGAGATTGAGCGGCGTAAGTTGTTTGCAGACCTTAAGTACCCATCGCTCTTTGAATACGCCGTGCACGAGCTTGGCTACTCTGAAGCCGCCGCAGGCCGGCGTATTCAGGCTATGCGGCTTATGACCGAGCTTCCGGAGGTAGCGCCTAAGATTGAATCGGGCGCGCTAAGCCTTAGCAACATTTGCCAGGCTCGCAGCTTCTTTCGGGAAATTGCAAAGACTCAGCCCGAAATGTCTATGAGTCTGGAGCAGAAGACCGAGG
>JAFEAR010000062.1 GCA_018266335.1 Bdellovibrionales bacterium | reverse complement strand
TCGCCAGCGACTCGGTGATGATCTGGCCTTCCGGCAGTTTCACCGCCGGCATCTTGCAGCTGGGATGGATGGCCAGGAATTCCGGCGTCTTCTGCTCGTTCTTCTCCAGCGAGATCAGGTGGAAATCGAAAGGCGCACCGGCTTCGGCCAATGCAGCCTCCGCCGAGAACGCGCCCGAACCCTTGTCGCCATAGACCGTGAACATGAAGGGGAATCCTTGAGGATGCGCAGAACTTTACCCGCCCCTTGAGGGAGGGTCGATCCGTTGCAGCGTAGCGGAAACGGATCGGGGAGGGGTCCGCAAAACTGCACGACCCCTCCCCGAAATTTGCTTCACAAATTTCGACCCTCCCTCAAGGGGAGGGTCGATCTTATTAGCGGGAATAGAACTCGACGATGAGGTGCGGCGCCATCTGGGCGGCGTAAGGCACATCCGCCAGCTTGGGCGTGCGCAGGAATTTGGCCGTCATGCGGTCGTGATTGGCTTCGATGTAATCGGCCACGTCGCGTTCCGGGCTCTTGGTCGCTTCCAGCACCAGCGCCATTTCCTTCGCCTTGGGCGAAAGCTCCAGCGTATCGCCTTCCTTCACCTGATAGGAGGCCACCGTCACGCGACGTCCGTTGACCTTCACATGGCCGTGGGACACGAGCTGGCGCGCGGCGAAGGGCGAGGGCACGAATTTGGCGCGATAGACTACGGCATCGAGACGGCGCTCCAGCAGGCCGATCATGTTCTCGCCGGTGTCGCCCGGGCGGCGCGAGGCTTCCTGATAATATTTGCGGAACTGCCGCTCGGTGATGTTGCCGTAATAGCCTTTGAGCTTCTGCTTGGCCTGAAGCTGTGTGCCGTAGTCGGAGAGCTTCTTGTTGCGGCGCTGGCCGTGCTGACCGGGGCCATAGGAGCGCTTGTTGACTGGGCTCTTGCCGCGGCCCCAGATGCTCTCGCCCATGCGGCGGTCGATTTTGAATTTGGCGGATGCGCGCTTGCTCATAGGACTCTCAGGCTTTCGAATGCGGTTTGGCGGACGGGGCCGCGAAGGCCGCGCACTATAGTCAGCCGCATTGCCCTGTCAATTGCGCTTAAGCCTTGGAAATATTTGGATTTCCTGAACATACTCAACCGGAGATTGTAGCACGTTCGCCGCTCCGATGCCCTATTTCCGCAAGGCTTCTAGCCGGCGAAGCTCATCGCTATACAGAGGCGTCCGCGCGCGGGCGTGGCGGAATGGTAGACGCACCGGACTTAAAAGCCAATAAAAACAACAACAAAACAAAGAAAAGACTTGTAAAATCAAGCCAGTAAGCCTAAAATCAAATCATCGAAATTCTAGCACATCGCTAGCACAAAACAGGTGATTTAGCACAGGCTTCGAGGCTTCTATGGACGACGTTTCCCGCCACTACCTAATGGACGACAAGGTGCAGCTTTACATGCGGGCGAACAGCCCGCATTGGCAGTGCGCATGTTCGGTTGCCGGACGGCAACGGCGCACCACCACACATGAAGAAAGTCTCTCGCGCGCCAAGGACGTGGCGCGTGACTGGTATCTCGGCCTGATGGGCAAGTATCGCGCTGGCGAGCTGAAAGAGGGAAAGACCTTCCGCGAAGCATCGCAGCGGTTCATCGACGAGTTCGAGGTCATCACGCAAGGCCAGCGCAGCCCGATCTATGTCAAAGGCCACAAGGACCGCATCAAGAACCACCTCAACCCATTCTTTGGCGACAAGGTGCTTTCTGAAATCACTCCCGGCATGGTGCAGGACTATCGCATCCACCGCATGAAGACGGGTAAGGCGCGCAGCGTTCAGTTGAGCGCCAACGGCGAAGAGCAGCGCAAGCCACCGGCTCGCAGCACGCTCCATCAAGAAATTGTCTGTCTCCGGCAGATACTAAAGACCGCGCAGCGTCACGGCTGGTTGCCGTTCCTTCCCGACATTTCACCGCCCTACAAAAGCTCGGGCAAAATCTCGCATCGCGCTTGGTTCTCTCCCGACGAATACAAGCAGCTCTACAAGGCGACGCGCGAACGCGCACAGAAGCCGAAGAAAGAACGCTGGCGGACTGCCAGCGAGAACCTTCACGACTATGTGCTTATCATGGTCAATACCGGCTTGCGTCCCGACGAAGCTCTGCGCCTCGAATTTCGAGACGTCGCCATCGTTACCGATGAAGCGACGGGCGAACGCATCCTCGAAATCGAAGTGCGCGGCAAACGCGGCGTTGGGTTCTGTAAGAGCATGCCGGGTGCTGTCATTCCCTTTGAGCGCTTGAAGAAGCGCAACAACGGTAAGCCAACCGAACGGTTGTTCCCGAAATTCCAGCGGGAGCTTTTCAATACGCTGCTGGACGAACTCGACCTCAAGACCGACCGCGACGGCCAGAGCCGCACCGCTTACAGCTTGCGCCACACCTATATCTGCATGCGCCTCATGGAAGGCGCGGACATCTACCAGATCGCCAAGAATTGCCGAACGAGCGTGGAAATGATCGAGACCTACTACGCCTCGCACATCAAGAACACGCTCGATGCTGCGGCCATCAACGTGATGAAGCCGCGCAAGAAGTCTAAGAAGCCTTCCAAGCGACTGAAAAAGGACGTGGAAGACGAGGACTAGCTCCAAGGGTTTCCAGTTTGTTCTTGGCGACTCAGTAGCCTACCGGTATAGATTTGGACGAATGCGGGCGTGGCGGAATTGGTAGACGCACCGGACTTGATTCGACGATTGAGTGCTCATCGGGAAACCGACGATGCAGAACTGCTCAAATTCGGGGAAACCTTCGCTGGCGATCCCGAGCCAAGCCCGGAAACGGGAAGGTGTAGAGACTAGACGGGCAGCACCTAAACCTTGGGGAATCAAGGCAAGGTGAAGGGATAGTCCAGACCACAAACGCCTTGAGTTAGGCGGCGGCGAAAGTCGAAGTGGTACGAAAATCCGTAGGGGCGAAAGCCCTGTGCCGGTTCGAGTCCGGCCGCCCGCACCAAGTAGCTCCGCAATGATGGACGAGACGGCCATCCGAATGAAATCGAGAAGCGCAGAGGACATAGACGCTGGGACAGTTGGTACAAACCCCGCCGACAGAGAGTGAAGCGGCTACTCCCAGCGACGTGCCACCGCGCACGGTCCTGTTCCTAAGTCATGCTAATCCCGAAGACGACGCATTTGTGATCTGGCTTGCAGCCCAGCTCGCAATCGCGGGTTATTCCGTCTGGTGTGACAAGACCAAGCTGCTAGGCGGCGAAAACTTCTGGAAGGACATTGACGAAGGCATTGACGCCTTCACGTTCCGCTTCCTCTTCGTATCGACCCTCGCGGCCAACACGAAGAAGGGGACGCTGCGCGAATTGAAACTAGCTTTCGACGCACAGCAGAAGCACCGCATCAAAGATTTCGTGGTGCCGCTCAAGATCGACCAATTCCCGTTCGAGAGCATGCAAAAGGAAGTCCGCGACCTAAACTGCGTCCGCTTTGAGGAGAATTGGGCGACGGGTCTAACGCAACTTCTCAAGTTGCTGGAACGAGAGGGAGCGCCCAAGCCGCTCCAAAATGGTGCCACCAGCGTTTCCGAATGGCATCGTCGCTCGCTCGATCGTCGTCGTGAGATTCTCGTTTCCAACGAGGTCTGCCATTCCAACTGGTTTCAACTTCGACTTCCTAAGAAGCTCAACTTCCACCGCTATGCGGGGCCGAACACCGCACTTTCCAAACTGGCGGAGAAGTTGCCACGACCGCACCGGGTTCTCGGGCAATTTCTAGTGACGTTTGCGGATAAGGCGGAAGTCGAGAAAGCGCTCGGACCCGATGGTCTTTTCTCAGAATCCATCCGTGTCGAGACTGACCAATTCTTTCAGAAGGGCAACGAGGCGTTAGGCATCGCGCAGTTTGATGCGTTCAACATCGTGAGCGACCTTGTACGACAAGCATGGGAGCGCGCGTGCGACGCCCGAGGCTTGGGTTCATTCACGCTAGCAAGCGGGCTATGCGCTCGCTTCTATGCCAATGACCAGTTGGAAAAGAATCGCGCCTATTTTCAGCCGCCCAGGGGCCGCCGCACCTATCGACAGGTAGTTGGCCGAAAGAGCAAACGGAACCTCGAAGGCGAGAAGGTGCAGGACGGCTTCTGGCACTACGCACTTTCCGCCTCACCACAACTGACGCCGTTCCCTCGCCTCGTTCTACGTCATCATGTGATCTTCACAGACGATGGTATCAAGCCTTGGGACAGTCCTGAACGCATGCACAAGGCGCGCAGAAGCGTCTGCAAGCAGTGGTGGAACCCAGCTTGGCGTGACCGCCTCTTTGCCTTCACGACGCAGTTGGCATCAGAGCAAAAACACTTCGTCCTGCCGGTCAGCGAAAACGCGCAAATGAAGCTGGTCGCGAAGCCGATGAACTTCACCAGCCCTTGGACCTACTTGGAGGACACGGATACCGGCTTGGACGAAACGAGCGAGATCGAGCTTATCGAAGAAGACACCGACGGGGGCGATGATGAAGAACAAACGCCCTAACAAAATGCCGAAGCGTCGGCTCCTGACGTTCGACGAGCCGCGCCTGCTTTTCGCTCACGGCCAAAAGATGACCGACCCCAAAGATGGCCTGACCCTATTTGGCCCGCCAGAATCGCCTGTCGACACCCGCTTTG
>JAFEAR010000061.1 GCA_018266335.1 Bdellovibrionales bacterium | reverse complement strand
TCCGGCGTCAGCCAGGTCGAGGGAATCGTCCTTGTAGCGTTCCTTAATCATGCGGAGCAAATAACCGAATCGTCGCGCCGGCCCTCGGTAGCGATGCCCAGATTCATGGGGGAGGATCAGGTTCAGGCTTTGCAGAAATTTCTTGAGATAGACCTCGAAGTCAGCTCGGGGTTTGATCTCCTTCATCGCGGTAACCGCAGCGTGCAACACCGCGACTTCGGCGCGCACCTCGGGCAACGTCCCGGCGACGAACGGCTCAATCTGCGCAACCCCGGCGGCTCTAAAATGTTGCAGCAGGCGCTGGTATCGCTCCTCCAAAATGGGAAGCTCCGTGAGCACGTTCTTCAACCCTTGCCGGATATCCTGGGCATCTTCCTCGGTATAAATGGCCAGCGCCTCGCCAAGGTGATTCGCGAGGCCAATGTAATCAACAATGAACCCACGTTGCTTTCCAGACGCCACACGATTCACGCGGGCAATGGCCTGCAAGAGGTTGTGTTCGTAGAGCCGCTTATCGATGTACATCACCTGCTCGATCGGCGCGTCAAAGCCGGTCAACAGCATGTCGCATACAACCAGGAACGCGATTCCAGTTAACGACTTCTCTGGATCGTCGAAATCGAACGGCTTACAGAAATTGGCGACCGCGTTCCAGCGCTTGGACTCTTTGCGTGCCTCAGTAATCAGGGCCAGCTCGTTGGTCGGGTCCGCGGACATTACCGCCGCCACCTTCAGGAACTCGATTCGCCTGACCAATCCGGCGTCAGGCTTCTGCTTCAACCGCTCCCGGTCCAGCCGTTCGAGCAGTGCCTCTCGAATCGCCTTCTGATATCGGATCGCGGCGAGCTTCGAGTGGCACACCACCTGCGCTTTGAACCCATCGGGCAGAATATTGTCGATGTAGTGGTCTACCAGGTCGCGAGCAATTGCCCCGATGCGCTTCTCGGCTTCCAGGATGTCCCCGGTTGCGCCGTACTTCTTTTTGATCGCCGCCAATTCCGCATCGGTTCGCTCCCGGAACAGGTCTTCGAACTTCTCATCGAATCCATGTTTATCCTTGAGCGCCGTATCCGCCGTGCGCCCCTCATAGAGAATCTGGAGAGTGGCCCCGTCCCGCACGGAATCCATCAGCTTGTACGTATCGATGTAATCCCCAAATCGCTTAACCGTGCGCTTGCTGCCATGTTGTTCGGTGATTAGCGGCGTACCAGTGAAAGCAATTCGCGTCGCATTCGGAAAGGCTCCAAAGAGATTGTCCCCAAGATCCGAGCTTTGCGTTCGGTGCGCCTCGTCGATCATCAGCAGGATGCGCGGCGATTCGTTCACTACGCCGAAATTCTCCGCCGAAGGCAGCTTCCCAAACTTGCCCAGCGCCTCCTGAAGCGATGCGGGCAGGTCTTCGGCCCGGTCCATGAACTTGTGAACCATCACCATGTTCACGTCCGACGCTTCGGTGCTGAGGTGCAGCCGCACATCGCTCGTGCTCTCGATCACATTCACCCTGCCGCCGATCAGCCGTGCCGTCGCGGAGAGTTGCTCTTCCAGGTCGATCCGATCATTGACCATTACGATTTTGAAGTCCGCCAGGTCGACCGAAGCCCGCAGCATTCGCGCAACAAAAACCATGGTGAGTGACTTGCCCGAACCTTGGGTATGCCACACCACTCCCGATCTCTCCTCGCGGGTCTTACCCGTTCGCAGCCTCTCGACGATCTTTCGGGCCGCACGGTACTGCTGATAGCGGCACACCACCTTGACGCGCCTTCCGGAGTCCGTATCCATGAACACCGCGCAAGTCCGCAGGACGTCCAGTAGGGTATCCCGCGCCAATAGTCCTTGGATCAGCCTCTCCTGTTCGCGTTCCGTCCCCAGTGGGGGTGAAAAGCTCCGGCGGCTCTCCGGCCAAATGTCTTTCCAGGCGTAGAAGTGTTCATGGCCCGACGTAATCGTGCCGAACTCGGCCTTCTCCCCACAAGTCCGAATCAAGAGCAGGTTCGACGAAAACAGTCTTGGCTCACCCTCGCGCAGGCCGGCGGCGGTCGTTTCCGGCCGGGCGTTCCGGTAGCGCTGCAATTGAACGAAGGCTTCATAGATCGGGTTGGCTGTGTTCGCATCGCCAATCTTCGCCTCGATCACCACCAGTGGAATGCCATTCACAAACAGCACGATGTCCGGAATAATGCAGCTCTTCACGCAACCCGGCGTGTCGATGCGGAATTGGTTGATGGCGTGAAAAACATTCCGCTCCGGTTGAACGAAGTCGATCAACTGGACAACCGGGTCGTGTTCGCCGGTGGTCTCGTTGATGTCCACCTGGGCCTTGAAGAGCAGCTTTTGGACGGCTTCGTTCGCTTCAAGCAAGGTCCGGCTCGGGTGGCGGGTCAGTTGGTCCCGCAGATCGTCCAGTTGTCGCTCATTGAGCCACTCCGTGCCCTCGGGGGTACGGTTGAGCGCACGAACCGCGTCACGGAACACGACGGGCAACAGCCACTCTCGAAAGCTCGTCCGCAGACTGGCGCCGGGGTCAGCAGGAATAATGCTGTGCCCCTGATCCACCACCGTCCAGCCCAGGGTTCCGAGCTGGTCGAGGAACGGTTTTTCGACATGTAGATATACAGACATGCATCAGCCGGTTCTCTGTCTAATCTCAAGCTAAAGCATAATGGAACTCAGTCTCATTAGACAGAGACAAGGCCATTACAATCAATGCTTTACCGTCTTCTGGATTCGATTCTCTGGCTAAACTCACCGGGAAGCGCCGCCTTCCGGCGCCCGTTTAGACAGACGCCATTTCGCCCAGCGCGTCGCCCCGTCCGGCACGATGATCCCCGCCTTCTTCATCTCCTGTAGAAGGTTCTTGATGAACTGCTTCTTCTGCCTCGTGTTTAACGCATCCGAGAGCTTCTCTGCTAGCAGCTCGTCCAGATCAGTCCGACTCGCTTCGCCAAACTTCTGCAGGTACGCGACCACCATGTCCTTATAGTGCGGTTTGTCGAAGGCGCGGTTCTTGATGTAAGCAGCCTTGTCACCGGTAGCGGCGGCGATCTTTGCGGAAACGAAAAGATTCGGGCGACGGCCTTCGATCAGATTCCGGGCCTTTAGCGCTTTGAACGATTCCTCGTCGAGCGGGCGCTTTTTCTGGACCTTGTCCAGAGCGATCACATCCGTCAGGTCGAGTTCGATCTGGCTCAACAATAAGCGCGTGTAGTTTTCGTCCAAGACTTCGCCGGTGAGCAGGACCCCGACCTTCTTCGGATCGTCGAGATCATAGTCCGGCATGGGAAAGCTACGCTCCCGCTGGCGAGTGAACATCCGCTTGATCCCGCTCCCGATGGTGTCGATCATGTTCAGGTTCACCATCGCTTGCGCCAGAAATGGATTTCGATAGACCTCCGGCGGTGCGTCGCTACGAATCATCTCTTCGACGGTACCGGGAATGAACGAGCCGAGGTTGGTGAACAGCAGCGTATCCGGCGTTTCTACAACGTTGATGCGTCCCCCCATCGTGTAGTCCTGGTGGGCGATGCAATTGTGCAATGTCTCGCGGATCACCCACGGATCGTATTGCGTCACTTCCTGGGGGAATAGGGTTCCACTGGGCAAATGCCTCACCGTGAGATTGCGGATCTTCTGAAGCACCTTGTCACCGACGAGGATCATCGGCAAATCGAAGTGCTGGTAGTCCTTCTCCTGCTTCTTCTCGTCCCGCAGCACCCAGGTGATGCGAGCTTGAGCGGGCGAGAGAAGATGGGCCGACTCCGGCTTACCCAAAAGCAGCAATGCGGCGCGAGTCACCTTCCCGCCAACACATACCTTCACCTTGTTCAGAAATGTCGAGTCATCCCACCGGCCCAGTTCCGCATCTTGCTGAGGATGCTTCTGCCGGTACTGGACACGGGCAAACGTAATCGCTTCGCCGTTGAGATCGCTCAAAGTTGCGCTTTCGACGATCTGCGCAGACCAGTCCACCGGCGACTCTGAAAGGATCTGCCAAAGCCGGCGCTCCTTCTCCGGAAAGTCCTTCAGCTTCTTCTTGTAGCTGCCGACACGGATAAAGGCCTCGCCGCCAAAGCGGACCGGAGTCGAGTTGGCGGCTTGGATCGCGAACATGACTACGGCAGCACCATGATGCACGAATTCGTGAATCGTAAAATCAATCCGTGGGCTCAATTCGCGGAGTAGCCAACTCTCCAGGTTCTCGTTGCCTTTTTTGGCTTGCTTGGGGCGAAAGTTGGTACCGAGAACGGAGTGAGTGCCGTCTTCAATTCCCCACACCAGGTACCCAGTTCGCTTGCCGTGCAAAGCGGCACCGTTGGAGATGGCGGAAACGTACTCGCCAACTTCCTGAGGGTTGTCGTTGTTGTGCTTGAACTCGACCCATTCCGTTTCGGCGGGGAGCCGCAGAAGTTCGTCGAGCTTGGACTGGAGTTGAGCTGGAATCATGAAACCTCAACGCGCAAACGGCCACCTAGCAGATCCTGCATGAGGCCTTGCTTCTGTTGGTAAAGTTTTGCCAAGGAGCGGCCTTCTTCGTCGATTGCGGACCCAATGGTATCCAGTCGGTCAACGACAGCAATCTGTTCTTCTATGCTTGGCACCGCCAGAACCATGCCCAACAGTTCCCTGAGGTCGAATCGCTTCGTTCCATGAGTGGACTCGCTGGTTCGCTTGAGAAGGGTGTCCCGATGTGCACGGAACCAATATGCCAAGAATCTGTTCGAGAGATCTCCACGGGCACACACCGCCTTGATGTCCTGATTGAAGGCAAACTCTCTCAACCCAATTACGACTGGGAATGAATGCGCAAGAATCATTCCGCGAACCACAATGAATACAGTGCCGGCTTTGGCCAACCGTGATACGAGCCGCGCTGCTAAAGGGCTGATGTGTTCACTCGTGTCAAAGAGTTCGAATGCTTTCATATCTTTTGGTGTGAGCCAAGGAAAGTCGCCGTCCCACCATTCGGGTCGGTTTCGACTTGGCGTCCCTCCACTCGTCCATTCACAGCACTGCCCAAGGGTTGAGATATCCCATTCGTTTGGAATCCTACCGATAGTGGAGTCCCTATAGAGATCTGGGGCTTGGCCATGTGTGGGGCGGAGTCGACCCTCCCGCGTGAGGCCGCGGGTAAACAGGTCATGCATCAGCCCTACCCTGATCTGCTCGTACTTCGCTATCAACGCCTCCGTCTGCTCAATCGTCTCGTCAAGCGTCGAGAGAATCTCAGCGATCCGGCGCTGCACATTCAGTCCGAACGATGGTAAGTCGAGCCGCTTGTACTCGGATGCGTTAATGTTGGGCTGAGCTCCGGTGCGAATAGTGCGCCCAACCCAAGACCGATAGTCCGGGGAATGCAGAAACTGAAAGACAAATGCTGGGTCCGCTCTGTTGGGGTCGATCCGAAATCGGACGAGGTAGCCTGCAAATGCAAGTGGGCCATTGGCTGAATCGTGAAGATACGATTTGCCCACCGTGTTGCCAGTTCGGGCTATAACGATGTCCTGATGCTCGAGCAGATACGGCCTGGCGACAGATTCGGGAATCGAGCGGATATCGTCGTGGAGCAGACGGCCGTCATCGTCAATGTCGGTAATCCTTAGATACCTAGGGCGTTGACCATCTGGTGGAAGTGCTGCGGCATTGGCTCCATACTCCGGTGGCGCCAAAAGAATCGAGCCAAGCCGAAACGGACGGTCATTCATAGCCGAGCTCCACGAGAAACGCCTTTAGCTTCGCCCCTGCTTCTGCTTTGCTTCTTTCCAGAACCTTCGCAGAAATGGAATACTTCGCGTGTAAGTTTTCCAAGACCTGCTGACACTCGCGTTGGCACGCGTGAAGGTAACTCTGGTAGGTCTGCACCAGTAGTCTATGTAGACGGTCCAGAATCACCCGGCGTGCCTCGTCACCGTCGATCTTTTCCCGTGCGGCGATCACCAGTTCCTCTTGCTTCTTCTCATTCACCCGTAAGTCACCGACAAGCCTCCGGACCTCTTCTTCTAAAGCCTTATGACGAGCCAATCGCTGATCAATGCCAGCCGCCTTCTTCGTCTGCGAATCGCAATCACCCTTCCTTCCCTCTCTCTTCGCCAGCTTGGCCTGAGCGTTGGCCTCTTTGAGTTCGGCCTTGAGCGCCTTCACCTGGTCGGCTGGAAGCACACCGGTATCGTCGCTGTCTTCGTAGTCCTCTTCATCAGCGGCGGCAAACAACGCCGATAACTCAGCAAGCCGCACCCGCTTCTGGTCCATCTCGGCGAGCAATTCCGGAAACTGGCTGGCGAGGATATCGGCGTCCGGAATCAATTCCGGCCCCCACCCACTAGCCGCCACAGACTTCAAGTCCGCTTTCAGATCGTCTACATAACGGGCAAACGCGCCACGCACTTGGTGATCGGTGAGCAACTGCTGCCCGGCAAATGTCTGGGCGATGGAATCCAATAGTTGCCGGCGCAGGTCGTAGACATTGCCAGCTTTCCCATTTCGGGGAGCCAAGCCCTCAACCGCAGGCCGGTTCTTCGTCCACCAGGTCTCTAACGTTTGAAGGAATTGTGCGTGCGCTTCTGCTAGGCCCGGATCGCTTTTCACCAATTCTGCCAGTGCGCGGCGATCCGCCGCCGCTGGCACGAAATCAGCGTAATCCGCATCGCCCTTCCGAGGGACAAAGATCCGCTCCCGCAGACCGGCATAGTTCGCCCAAAAGCGAGACAAAGCATCGATCTCAACCACCGGCACACCGCCCTGCAGATGGGCGCGAACGTCATGCGGTTCGGGCGGGGGAGCATTGTCTACATAGCGGCGAATGTTGCAGTTGTAGTCCTCAGCGGCAATCTCGCTCACTGGCACGAGACGAGCATAAGCGGGGACATCCTGGTGCTCGCGGTAGGCGTGAACGATTTTCGAAATATCCTCGGGCCTGAGGAAGTTTTGGGCTTTTCCTTCGCGATACTCGCGGTCGGCATTGATGAAGAGAACGTGCTTGCGGGTCGCCGCGCCCAGTTTATTCATCACCAACACGCAGGCCGGAATCCCCGTGCCGTAAAAGAGCCCGGCGGGCAGGCCAATGATGGCTTCGAGCCAGCCGTGCTCGATGAAGTGCTTACGGGCTTCCTTCTCTTCGCCGCCACGGAAGAGAACGCCATGCGGCATGATGGTGGCCATCTTGCCATCCGCCTTCAGCACGGCGAGCATGTGCTGCACAAACATCAGGTCGGCCTTCTTGCCCTTTTCCGGCAGCCACACGGCGAAGCGCCCTGGATACTCGATTTCTTTCTTGATGTAGTTCTGGCTGAAGGGCGGGTTGGCCAGTACACGGTCGAATCGTTTGAGTTCACCCGAATCCGCTTTGTGTTGAGGATGACGGATCGTGTCTTCCTGCCGTATGTCCGACTGCGGAATCCCGTGGAGCAGCATGTTCATCTTGCAGATGGACCACGTGGTGCCCATGCTCTCTTGCCCGTAGAGCGAGAGGTTGCGCGGATCGCCGCCGCATTCGCTCACGTAGTCTCGCGTCTGGATGAGCATTCCGCCGGAGCCGCAAGTGGGATCGTAGACGCTCATGCCGGGCTGGGGATCGACAATCTCGACCAGGGTGCGCACGACATCCGCCGGTGTATAAAATTCACCGGCCTTCTTGCCGGCCGAGTCGGCAAAGAACTTGATCAGGTATTCGTAGGCTGCGCCCAAAAGGTCGGGGAACTCAAAGTTTTCATCACGCAGCGGGATCTTCTCGAAGTTCTGAACGAAGTTGGAGAGGGTATCGTCGTCGAGTGAGCGTTGACCGATCTTTCGGTTGAAGTTGATCCCCTTCAGCACGTCTTGCAGTGCATCGACGTTCGCGTCTTCGAGTGCTTCGAGCGCCTTGTTGAGGCCGGTGCCGACGTTCGTCTTGAGATGCCGGATCTTGGACCAATGCGCCTCTTCAGGAACAAAGAACGTGTACTTGTCGGGGTTGGCCAGTTGCTCCGCTACAGTCTGCTCGGGCATGCCCTTGGCCTTCAGGTCCTTGGCCAATTGCTCCCGCTCCTGATCGAAAAGGTCACTCAGCCGCTTCAGGAATAGCATGCCGAAGATGTATTCCTTGTATTCGGACGCATCCATATTGCCGCGCAAGTCGTCGCAGGCACGGAAGAGGAGACTGGAGAGTTGACTGAGGGTAAGCTTGGTCATTTTGCTGGAGTTTTCTTGGCCGGCTCGCGGGCTACAAGGATCGACTTTGCGAGGTGAAATTGAAGGTCACTTAGCCAGTCTAACTGTTGAATCAGGATTGGCCCGCCGATCGGCTGCGAATCGTCTCCACGGTCACCGGCTCTTGGACCTCCAGCTCCGAAACCGCCGTCTTTCTGGCTCTTTTTGCCGGGGCGGGAGCCTGCTGTGGCTTTGGTATCTCTGAAGATGCTTCGAGCGCCAGCACGTTTGCGACGAGTCTCTTTCCCGCATTCCTGGCCGCGTACATCACCACTAAATATTCGAACCCAAGCGCGAGTGCCGCAAGCATGGAGTTAGAAAGAGATAGCTCAAGGGGGAGTGCGCCAACGAGGCACCCGATCATCAGCACCGGCATGATTGCCGTGAGCTCTCTGAACAGCAGGTAGGCCGAGTTGGCATCTTCAACGACCAGATCCTTGCAATGCTTGCGATAGATTGCGTACCACAGCGAGCTCTGTTTCTGGTATTCAGTCGGGAGCGGCCCGAAGCGCTTCTGGAGCGACAGGATGTCGATGCGAAGGTCACTCGGCGCAATCACGGTGAACGCTTCACTGGAAGGCAGAGAACGCATACCCCGGCGCCAGAACACGAGTGTCTCTTTCCACTCGCGAGGTATTGCCCAGGAAATCGTCCGAGTGGCAATCGCGCCAACCGCAATCAGAACAGGAATTTTCAAAACGTGCGACCACTCGCCTGCCCGGATCGCCCCAATGAAAGCCTGCAAAGCTTCAAGTCCAACGAAAGCAGCCACGAGGGCGATGATGTTCGCTGAAAGAAAGGTCATTACCTGCGGCTGATTGCGGCTTTTCAGTGACTTACCGGCTTGCTTGATCATTGCTCTCCAAACTTGTTTCGACAATTTCTCGGTTCTGAAGCGCAAGCTGCTTTGGGGCAGGCTCTGGCGATTGAGGGTCCAGCCCTAGCTGGCGAAGCACGTAAAAAGCTAATGCTTTTCGCGTCTTGAGCAACAGTTTGCCGCTCTCCATGGCGTAGTCCAACTCCACGACCCTTCTTTGGGCATCGGTCAGGCCAGGGTCGGGCACGAAAACCAACTCTATGCTTTGATGCCAGGAATGATCGCTCGCAGGATCTACATCTGTGGGTTGATGTCCCAAAACGCTCAGAATCCTCGAAAAGACGAAGTCTCTAAACTCCGAATGCTCATGGCAAAAGGCCCGCGTGTGCCAACGAGATCCGTCAAAAGCTATGGCGTGAGGACTGATCTCTCGCTCAGTGGGATTTGCCCGGGTCTTCGATTGGTAAAGCACTCTGACGCGCTGCGCCTGACGAATCGCCATGAGGATTTTTCGGAGTACGAGCCCATCAATTCGGCGGCTCGGCTGTGGCACGTAATCCAAAGGCGGAGTCCATCCGGTAGGTTGATCGCCAACGTGATTTCGGAGCCCTTCCAAATATGTTGTTGCGTCAGGAATCTGAAATACCGGTGTAAACTCCGGTGTTGCGAAATACGTCTTCTCGCGCTTGTCGTAGCGAAGATTCTGTTGGGCGACGGCGATGTACCTGGCAACGTCTAAGGAAGCTTGAGGGAGGGAGATTCCAAACCGCGTCATCAGATCGGACCGGTTAAGGCGGCCTCCCCAACATAGTTGAGCTTCGATGAAAAGCAGTCGTTGATGTTGCACCCAGTTGGGGGGCGGGGTTGGAGGGTGAGATCCAGGGGCCGCAGATTCAGAGTCGATCATTTCTTGACGCATACAGAGCCTGTAATTAGCATAGCATTTAGATCCATCTAAAAAATAGTGGTACACTCGAATTGAGATCCAAGCTGAGCAGGAGCAACCTTTTGAACACCACCATCACATTTTTTCCCGTTGGCAACGGCGACATGACGCTTCTCAAATTGGGGGACTCAGTTCGGACAACGATCTTGATCGACTGCAATATCAGAGAAGCAGCGGACGACCCCGACGACGATACGAGGGATGTCGCGAACGATTTACGCTCCCGCCTGGCGCGCGATGCTAAGGGTCGGCCGTATGTCGATGCGTTCCTATTGAGCCATCCGGATGCAGATCACTGTCGAGGTCTCTGCAAGCACTTCTATTTGGGTCCGCCGGCTGGCTATCCAGACGACAAGAAGCCAGATGGGCAGAAGCGAATCTTCATTCGGGAACTCTGGTCGTCACCAATGGTCTTTCGGCGAGCCTCGAAGAACCATGTGCTTAGCAACGACGCATCTGCGTTCAACGCCGAAGCGCGTCGTCGCGTCAAGGTGAATCGGGAGAAGGGCTACCCTGTTGATCCAGGCGATCGCATCCTTGTACTGGGCGAGGACGAGGATGGAAAGACCGACGATCTCAGCTCAATACTCGTCAAGGTGGATCAAGAATTTGATCGAGTAAATGGGAGCCATAACAATTGTTTCAGCGCATTCCTGGTCGCCCCAATCCCAAAGTCTGATGACGATACGGAAGACCTGCTTAGCAAGAACCATTCCAGCGTGATCCTCAATATCGCTCTCGGATCGAACGAGTCCAGCCTCAATCGGATCAAATTTCTTACCGGAGGCGACGCAGAGGTCGACATCTGGGAGCGTCTGTGGGGTAAGCACCAGGACAATCCAGCGCCACTCGAATACGACCTCTTGCAGACGCCTCATCATTGCTCCTGGCACTCGCTGTCGCACGATAGCTGGTCTGAACTGCACGATGATGCTGAGGTCTCGGAAGATGCTCGCGCGGCGCTCTCTCAGATTCGAACCGGCGGTTTGATTGTCGCGAGCAGTTGCCCCATTGACGATGACGACGATGATCCGCCCTGTTACGGGGCGAGGCTAGAATACGAAGCAATTGTTGATGACGCAGGTGGCACGTTCTACTGCACCGGGGAGTACCCATCAGAGGCGGAGGTCGCACCGCTGGAATTCGCCGTCAATGGAAGTGGACTGGAACGTCTCGCGTATCAAGCTGCGCGGCCCAAGTCACTGCTGAGAGCACCGGTCGCCGCGAGTGGCCTGACATTTCCACCGCGGCCAGTCGTACCAAACAAGCCGGCGGGGTTCGCGTAGTGAAGTGGGTCCTACAAAGCCCAAAACGATTTCTGCAGGAGCGCGACGATCTCGATGCCCTAGCCAAGGATGTCGATTGGGTCGAAGCGTTGCACTGGCGAATGGACGGCGAATTCGTTGTCCAGGTGGATATTGATCTACGCGTTCACGGGAAGGTCTATTCAGTTACCTTAACTTATCCGGAATTCTTTCCGCACACTCCTGGATTTGTGTTCCCGCGGGATAGGTCTGAAATTTGGTCACAGCATCAATATGGCGCTGGCGGAGCCCTTTGTCTCGAATGGCGTGCGGACAACTGGAACACTTCGGTGACTGGCGCGGACCTTATTCGGAGTACGTACAAGCTGCTTCATACGGAACACAATCCTGAGGTGCCTGCTTCGGTCCAGTCGGCCCATAGTGTTACCTGCGGGCAAGAGCTTCGGAGTAAGAATCATAGATTTGTCGTGACGCCAGAACTCAGAGCTTTCTTCGAGCAACTGCCAGCGGATACGGTGGTCCCACTCAAAACCAATAATCTTCTACACAGTTCAACCACAGTCGCGTTTGTTTCCGGAGCTGAGTTGAATGGTGGCTCAATCAAAATCACTGATCTTCCAAGCGGCTTGAGTTCCTACACGCCGTTGTTCGCTTGGAAGGGTGTTGGCATGGCACTCCGCAGTGAGATTTTAGAGAAGATTGGGCCAGTCGCATCAAAAGATGATTTGATTCGGGAAATTGGGAGAGCCGTCCCTGCGGATACGTTCAGCCTCAATCGAGATCCAGGATCGACGACTTTCCAAGACACGATCGTGCTGCTGAAAGGGGAGTCGGAAACGTCATTGAGAGCATTCGGGGTCCGCGAAGACTCTGTCCACGAGTACGCCGTTATCTTGCCGGACACCGCCACTCGGCGACTGCCCGTCGAGTACGAACGCTTGCAACAAACGAAGTTCGCCATAATCGGTCTGGGCTCGATAGGAAGCAAGATTGCAATTTCGCTTGCCCGAGCTGGAGTACGTAATTTCGTTTTGGTGGACGATGATGTTCTCTCGGCTGAGAACATTTGCCGGAACGAGCTCTCCTGGGCATCTGTCGGTGTTCACAAGGCTGAGGCGGTCAGAGAGGCGCTCAACCTGATTGCTCCGAACCTGAGCATTGAAGTTCATCTGCATCGCGTCGCGGGACAGGAATCGTCAATTGCCGCCGTGAGACGACTCAAAGAGATTGGCGGCTGCGATGTCATCGTGGATGCGACTGCCAATTCCAAGGTGTTTGTCACCCTGGCCGCAGTGGCAAGGGCGAAAAGTCGAACGCTTTGTTGGGGAGAAATTTATGCAGGCGGGATCGGTGGCCTCATTGCTCGGGCTCGGCCGGGTCGCGATCCGAACCCGCTTGCGGTGCGCGATTCAATCAATGAATACCTCGAAACACTTCCTCCTGCCCCTTTCAAAGAAGCGGCAGGCTATGACGTTGAGGACGGTCAACCATTGGTCGCCGACGACGCTGACATTACTCACATCGCATCCGCGCTGACGCGCCTTGCTCTCGATTCGGCGCTGACTTCCGAGCAAAGCAGCTTTCCATACTCGGCTTATCTCATAGGCCTCAGGGGCATCTGGGTCTTTGAACAGCCTTTCGACACTCAGCCAATTTCCGTTGAGGGCGAGGGGTGGACCGAGAATAGTCAGGACATCGGTAGTGATGACGATCGCCTAGCTGCGACCACGGCGCTTCTCGGGATGATTGGTGGGGGAAGTGATGATAACTCTAGTCCTTCCATCTGAATGGAAAGAGGTCATAGTTGGGGCCCTAGTCCGAGCAGGATCTAGCGAGGTTGGCGGAGTACTGATGGCCGAACACTGTGGTCCGAACGAGTTCGCGGTTCGCGAAATTTCAGTTCACGCTCAGGGTTCATTCGCGGCATTCCTCCGCAAGATCGAAGACGCCATTGGCCGCCTAACCTCATTTTTTGAGCGAACGCGGCATGACTATACGCGATTCAACTACATCGGCGAATGGCATTCGCACCCTAGCTTCGTTCC
>JAFEAR010000060.1 GCA_018266335.1 Bdellovibrionales bacterium | reverse complement strand
GATCGCTGAGCGCCAGTTTTGTATCCTCTGGGCGTTTTCGGAATTGCTTTTAGCGATTCTTGAGCGGGTTACTGTTCCCTGCACCTGTCGAGCATATGTTCAAGGGCTGCATGGATCGTAAAACCCTTCTCGCCAAATTCGTTAGACGCTTCGTCTTCGACTTTGGTGCGGGAACGCATACGCCATCCAATTCCCATCACAGCCAATAAAATTGCAATTGCCACAACAAAAGACACGGCATGTGAGCATCGCCAAGCCGTGAACGCATTAAACCCGCCTTCCAAGAGTTGAAACGCGGTGAGTGCCGCCAGCGCGGCAGACGCTACGATGGAAGGAAAGTAGAATCGCCGCTCACGACGGCGCTCGTCGGATTGACGCCGCCGGTCGGCTAGGTTCTGTAGCATGTTTTCGGCCTCCGAGACGTCAACCGCGAGTTGCTGCAACATGCTGTCCAGAAAAAACACTTTTCTGAGCGCCAGCGATACGCTGTTATGCATCGAGATGAAGCTGGCGGTCGACAACCGGTATACAAGGCGAAACACGAGGGAATCGCTGCGCAGCGCTCTGAGCGCTCCAAGTGTTGCTTCGGAGTTCGATTCCCCTGCCTCCCTGATCGCCGACCGCGACGTGCGATCTATGAGAAACCGCTGCTCATGTAAGGCCATGAGCATCAGGGGCAGATAATGTTTGTGAAAAGTATTCTCCTTGAAGCTTTTCAGAAAGCTTGTCATCGAACCAACGGCGGGCTCTGCCGCGACTGTCGTGCAAGCGCCTTCAAGCGCAAAAGTATGCCCAACCGTATCGAAATCCCGGACGGTCGTTATGCCGCGAATTGCGCCGGATAAAACATAATCGCTCGTGTAATGCCGCGCAAAATGACACTCCATAAGATTGCGGCGGTCTTTATCGATGTCTTTGTCGAATTGAAGAAACGTCCAGGTCGAAACGCGGCCTTCTTTGCGGGTCGGGACGGCGGGGCCAACCACCAAGGCCCGTATGAGCGTGCCGAATGTTATTTTGGGCTGATTTTTCTCGTACTGCCGGTCCTCTTCTAGCCAGCAAATTTCATTGAACCGCCCCAAAGCGATCTGGATTTCCAGCAGTTCCAACGGCGAAAGCGAGTCTGCCGTTTCTGGCCGCACAGTCACGCGCGTTTGCGTCAAGCCCTTTCCGGTGCTGAAGACGAACACTTTTATGTCCTCAATCGCGAGTCGGTAAGTACGAGGCACAATCCCCACCCTGATGAGTCGGGCCTCGGCGGCATTGGAAAGTTTGAGAACGAGCTTGTGAGGTTTTCTTTTGTCAGAGGGCACGTCCGCCGAATAAAGCACTCCGCGTTGGAGTAGGTTTCGCCCGCGTTCGCCTAGGGAGAATACTTTCATCAAATCTTGGCGGCGTCCCGAGACAAGATCGGCAATGTGATCGTGAAAATCCGTTCCGAGTTTAAGATCGCCAAACGGTTCGAAAAGAACTTCATTTGCATACCGCCCTGCCAGCGCTGGCAGGAGGCCCGCTGGCATTCCCGGTAGCGCGCCTTCGGCTGCGGCTTGCGCAAGGTCGCCCAGGGCCGTTATCGGCCCCCTGTGAAAAGTAAGCCTACCTTCGCCGTGATCCGTCTCATGAAAGAAGTTGAGTTCGTGACCGCAGACCGTCTGAGCGGCGAGGTAGGACCAAGTGTCCAATTCCGTCATTGAGCTCACTATCGCCGTTTGCGGGGGCGATAGTACCCGATAGCCCTCGCTGAACCAGCGCGATTTCGGTTTGCCCAGCTTCATCCGCCGGTCACGCTTCCAATCGGTTGAGCGGCAACGATAAAAAGCTGAAACGTATCGGATTTTACGGCGCGCGGGCTTTCATGAGGCTTGTGGTCATCGGGCTAAGGTCTACGATCAGGCTTCCGCCGGCACAATGGATCGGCACGCCCCTCGGAGCCATTGCATATGCATGTCTCGCGCAATTTGCACTGCGAACCTACGGAGATATGCCGATTGGTTTGGCAAACGCGTTTGTGCACGAGAGCAAATCAAATGACTTTGTTTCCGTAGAGGTATTTTCAAGCCGACAGGAGGATCGATGAAGATCGTCAGGCCTTATGGGCAAAGCACAGTCGGCAGCGAAACCACTCCGCGCAAGCGGCAACTGTTGCGATATCCATCCGAGGCAACGTCAAAGAGCGAAACAAAGCGCATTCCAGAATTTGCCGAGGCGCACGCCGATCTTCTCATCGCACAATGGATATCGGTGATCGACAAGATCGTTAGGAAGCCCAAGAAATCGAAGGCGAACGCGAACGGCCTTCCAACAAAGATTCAATACCAGGTGCGGAAGGATCTCGGAAATGCCTGTTGGGAAATATTGAAGACCAAACTCGGGGAAAAGCCGGACCAATTCGAGAAAATATGGGCCTGGAAGCTACATCCTTATGGCATGTGTCCGCCTTATTTTTATCCAGAGCCTGACAAAGCGCCCAGGATCGAAGGCCGGTGGTGTAAGACGTTTCTTGGGAAGACCAAGGCTGACGATATCGACTATTCCAAGCTTGCCAAGGATATAGAAAACCATCTGCACTGCTCTGAGCGCATTATTTCTGGCGTGTCGCGCGAGCATAGGCCGAACAAAAAAGACGGCAGCCAACCCCGAGGGCTCATCGCGGCTCGCGCGCACGGCATTGAAAAAAGCGTTCTCAAGCCCATAGAAAAGCTCGCGGATCATGCCTGGAAAGAATGTGACGAAATGGCCTTCCTCAAGTCCGATCTGGCTAAAGAAATCTATGAGCTAGCCAACCCGAGGGACAAAAGACGTAAAATCAATCCGGCGGAGGTGGGAAGGTTGATTTTTGAACATTATGCGAAACAGTTCGGAGATGGAAACGGCAAAGTTCTTCCCCGATCTGAAATACGCAAACGTCAACCCGGTCTGCTCCATCTCTATGACGCTACGCGCGCCCACTACAAAACGTTGTTGCGGACTTCGAAAAGGGAAAATGTAAATCGTGCGCTTCCCCGCAACGGGAGAGAACTTCTTGGCCTCCTGAAGCATCGTCACGTCAATAGAAGCATGAACGCGCTGATCCGGCTCGGGCGTATCATCCACTATGGAGCAACGCCCGTTGGCGACGACAATATGGCCATTACCGGCGCGAGTGAGATATGGAAGGCCGATATGCTCTCCAACAGCCACTATTGGACCAGTGCGGGCCAAGCCGAAATCAAGCGGAGCGAAGCTTTCGTGCGCGTGTGGCGCAACACCATGAGTCAGGCTTCAAGAACCCTGAAATCATGGGCCGACCCACATGAAACGTGGGAGGACGACAAGAACCGGCCTGCCGACGTTTTGGACGATGAAGCCTCCAAGACCGCGCTCGGGAAATGCGATTGCCAGTATGTCGAACGGGCCAAGGAGCATTCCAAACTTCTGTTCGGCAAGCGCGCAGGCGTGTTTGATGATTGCGTGGACTACACGAGATTTCTGTATCTGGTTTTGCGTCTTGCCGCCAAATGCCGCAACGAGGTGTTTCATTTTCGCGGCCGCGCGGACTTTGTTCGTAAACTCCAGAACAAGCTGGCCAATGGGGACTTCGAAAAGACGTTCATATCGCAAAATATCGTGTCTGAGGTCTTCTGCCGGGCGCGTACCTTACTCGAAGAAGATTTTGCGGAAAGCGGCGCGCGATTCTTGGCTACTTGCCAAGGCGCGAAGATAAACGAGTTTGCTAAACAAACCGAGATGGATGCGTATCTCAAATTGTTCAGTGATGACGATGCGGATATCGGCTTGCCAAAATTCAACCGGCTTTTGTTGCGCCTTGAAAACATTGAGGCTCAGACCGTTTGCGAAGGACAGACGCTGCCAAAGCCCGCCAAGGCGGATGAATTGGAAAGCCCCGCGCTTCTTGCGAAATACACGGCCTGCAAACTGCTCTACGAGGGCCCGTTTCGGTTGTGGCTGGAAAAGCGGGAAACGGCAAAAATCAATTGTTCTATCGCGTGCGCGGTCAAGGCAGGCACTGAACGCGCCAAAAAAGAGTTTAAGAACGATCTCTATCGTGACTTGATCCAGGCACATTCGGAGAAGATCGGACGGCTTGCGGAAGGCCAGACTATCGCCAGCCTGTTCGATAGGCTGACACGGGAGACCGCCGCGGAAATGCGTGTGCAGAACGCTTATGAAAGCTCGCCGGAAAATGCCCGTGAACAAGCTGCCTGGATCGATGCCTTCCGTTGCGACGTTGTCGGCGAGGAATTCAAAAAATATCTATTGGGGCGTAGGGTTGGCTGGCTCTTGGAGCTGCGCGAAGAGTCACAGCCGCAGGCGCAACCTGCGGAGTTGGAAACCGCCAACTCGGCGACGTGGAAGGACCCACCTCAATGGCTGGCGAATCTGTATCTGGTGCTGCATATGGTGCCGGTCGATGACGTGGCGCGTCTGCTGCACCAATTTCGCAAATGGGGCGTTTTGGAGAGCAAGGGTGGCGGAAAGGACGATGATTCTGTCGCCCAGATGCGCAAAGTGCTGTTGCTGTATCTGCGGATGCACGATGCCAAATTCGAGGGCGACGGTGTAAATCTCGATCTCAAACCTTTCAAGGAGCTTTATGAATGTACATCGGACTTCGACCGCTTGTATCCCAAGGCCGAGCCCGGCAGCGACCGTCTGGCGGGGACTAGGCGCGGCCTACGGGAGATTATGCGGTTCGGGCATCCGAACCTTATCAAGGCCCTCAGAGAATCCGGCGAGCATATTGCGCACGCCAATGTTGAAAAGGTTCTCGAACTGGAAACCGTCAAGGGGACATCCTCCAAGATCGCCGTGCTCCAAAAATGCAGAAAAGAGCTTCACAAAAAAGCGGTCCGTAATGCGGAAACCTTTTCTAAGGACGACTTGCAGCACTACAGGCAGACATTGGCTGAAATCGAGGAGCATCGCCGTCTTGCCGCCAATGTCAGGCTCACCAATCAGGTGAAATTGCACCGGCTAATGATGAGATGCATCGCACGCCTAATAGATTTTGCTGGCTTGTGGGAGCGCGACCTCTACTTTGTCACCCTGGCGATGATAAAGCTGAATGAGCTTAAACTCGAGGACATCTTCTCGGAGAAGGGCGGCGGCCTAGGCGAATTTCAGAAGCTTGGCGAGGTACGGATCGATGGTCTTAAAAGCGACTTCAAATCGAAACTGCCCTGGTACGGCCAAATCGAGAAGGGCCACCATTGGCAGATTCGGAACGATCTGACGCATTTCAACATTCTAAATAGCAAGAGCGCCCCGTTGTGCCTCACACATCAGATCAACCGGACCCGCGAATTGCTCAGCTACGACCGCAAGCTCAAGAATGCCGTGACCAAATCCATCAAGGAGTTGATGTTCGAGGAAGGCTTCATTCTCGAATGGAAAATGTCATCGGAGCACAAGCTGCATTTGCCGAAGGTCAGCAGCCGGTCAATTCAGCATCTGCCGAAAGCAACAAAACGCCTTGAGTGTCGGGAAATACAAGAATCCTTGCATGATGCCGGTTTTGTGGCCCAGGTCGCCAAACTGTTTTGCCCCTGAAATCCGGCGAAATCGCCCTCAGGAATCGAATAAATGATTGCCTACACACAAGTTAACACGATTCATCCGCTTAAAAGGGCTTCCAAAGTCGTATTTGCTAAGGATTGGATCGATCTGGTACAGAATCTCAAAAAGATTCAGGTTGCAGATCAAGGCTATCTGAGGGTTAGGTTTGAGATCACCGCCACATGAAGGCGGACTGCACCGCATGCCAGTGAGACTGGCGGTTTTGCTTTGAAGTTTGAGATCACCGCCACATGAAGGCGGACTGCACCTCTTAGGAGTATGGTCAGTGCCGGTTCTTGTTTGAGATCACCGCCACATGAAGGCGGACTGCACCTTAATGCACTACGACTTGGGCGAGAGAAAGTTTGAGATCACCGCCACATGAAGGCGGACTGCACCCCAACGGAGACAGGTGTCTCACTTGCGCACGGTTTGAGATCACCGCCACATGAAGGCGGACTGCACCACAGCGAGCAAGGAGTCCACCAGCATACCGTGTTTGAGATCACCGCCACATGAAGGCGGACTGCACCCCTAAGGCTTGAGAAAAG
>JAFEAR010000005.1 GCA_018266335.1 Bdellovibrionales bacterium | reverse complement strand
GCAGGAGTTCCGGTAGCCGTGGTGCTGTATCCGCTCATGCGGACGCATCCGGATGCGTATCGCAAGTCCGTCGCCATTTGGTGTGCTTCCGACCAAGCTGAGGCGCTGGGGCGGGCCCTGATGTCAAAGCCGGTGGTGGGGGAAGCGGGGTCTTGCAGTCATCCGATCGACGACAACATCAAATTGGGGAAGCGGCTGGGGGTGCATTCCACTCCGATGGTGTTCTTGCCGAACGGTCAATCGTTTGCCGGTTATCGTCCTGCCAGTGAAGTGTTGGCGCTATTGCAGCTGGAGATGGAGCAAAAGTAGGGAATACGGTCGGGGCGGATTCTCAAGGAGGCAGACCACATGATGTCTGGGTTTATGAGGCGCTGTATCACGCAAGGCGGTTCATGGCACGGCTTGGGCCCTGGGGCAGCTATGAGCCTGTGTGTCCTCTTCGCAGGCTGTGGCGGCTATGAATCCAATTTCAGTTGTAAGGGGTATCCAGATCAAGCGACGTGTGAATCAGTCTCCGAAGCCTACGAGAAGCGCTTCGCTGCCGGCCAGAAGGTGACGCAATACACGAAAGACCAAAAGGACGCCTCACACGACACCAGCGGTAATTCAGGGCCTGGTCAGGCCCCGTCTCCGATGGTCTTCAGCGGCAAACCGGACAGTGCTGTAGGTAAGCCGGTGATCACGCCGGCCTCGGCCCTCCGTGTTACGGTATTTCCCTGGAAGGATACGAAAAAACGCCTCCACGATCAGTCGCGTCACTATCTCATCGTCGACGAACCGGACTTTATTTTCGGGCATATGACGCAGGGTGTGAGTCCCGGATCGAGTTCGGGGCATGGAAAAGATTTGTATCCGAGAATGGGGCGGATGGTCGAGAAACGAGACGGGAAGAGGAACTCCAGTGGGAACGCGGCGGTGAACGCCATGACGGAGAACATCCCGGAAGTAGGGCAGCGCTCGGCGCCGATGCCCGTGAATCCTCTTGGTTCTGGCGGCATCATGCCGCAGGGCTTTCCGCAGCTTCCCCAGTCCGGGGGAGCCAATTACCTGACCGATGATGGCCAGTTGCCACCCCAGTAGTGGAAGGACCCCAGAGGAGCGAATATGTCGACGATCCTTGAGTGGAAGGCAAAGCAGCTGGTCGAGCGGACGGCCATCAGTGATTGGTTGCCCTATGAGGCTTGGGATGACACCAACCAGGTCTATCGCTTGGATGATGGGCGCATCGGTGTGGTGTTTGCCAGCAAGCCTCTACTGGGGTTGTCGGAAGAGTCTATTCAGAAGCTGACGAATCTCTTCGAGTCAGACCTGCCGATCGGAACCACGTTTCAATTCATGCTGCATGCATCTCCCATCATCGAGCCTTATCTGGACCATCACGTTGTGCTCGCGCAACGGGGGCAGGCAGGGGAACGCTATGTGGCCGATGCGCGGAAGACCGCAGAGTTCTATCTGCATGCTCGAGACACACAGCTGACGTCCAATCCACCGTTACGCCCCCGAGATTTCACCGTGTATGTATCCGTGGCCTTCCCGACCCAGGAGACGACCGCGCAGGGGTGGGAAGATGAGCGGATACATCAAGCGGTGTCGGGCATCGAGGGACAGTTGAACACCTTGGGATTGCTGCCTGAGCGGGTAGGGCCACTGCAATTGTTGAATGTCCTGCATGTGCTGCTGAACCCGGGCCACAGCTGGGAGAGTCGGCCGCCGGCGTACAGCGATCAACTGCCGATACGGGATCAGGCGGTCCGTCTCGATACGACGGCCACGCTCCGCACCAAGATGATTGAACTGGACGGGAAGTTTCTCAAGACGCTCACCGTACAGTCATGGCCTGTACAGTGGCATGGCGGCAACAATCGCGAATTGATCGGGAGCCTGGTCCGGTTCACCGATCAAATCACCTGTCCGTTTTTCCTGACGTTGAATGTCTTGAAATTTGATCAGGGCAAAGCGAAAGGCAAGTTGCGAAAGAAGCACGTCGTAATCAACCAGCAAGCCAGTGGGTTTCTTCTGGGTCTGATTCCCTCCCTCAGGTTCAAATTGGACCATTTCAACGGTGTGCAAGCGCAACTGGAAAACGGAAGACAGCTCATCGGATCCTACTTCCAAGTCGTCCTGTATGGGGACACCCCGCGTCACGTGGAGGAGCAGACAGGGACTCTTCGAGCCCTATATCGTGCCAAGGATATCAATCTGCAGGAAGATCACTTCATCGGGTGGAAAATATTCATGACGGGGTTACCCCTCGGCTTACCATCGGATGACAAAGCCCTCATCGACGGACTCAGACGCATGAAGACCTACCACACCGAGGTCCCGGCGCATATTTGCCCTATCGTGGCGGATTGGAAGGGGGGCGGCGCTCCGGTGGTGCTGCTGACATCTCGGTCAGGTCAACTTATCACCATGGATGTCTTTGCCAATCAACAGACGAATTACAACATGGCTATCGCGGCGACGTCGGGGGCAGGTAAATCGTTCTTCATGAACAATTGGATCAAGAGCTACTTGGGCATTGGTGGCCAGGTGTGGGTCATCGATGCAGGCTTCAGCTACGTCAAACTTGTGGAGTTGCTCAAGGGGCAATACATCCAGTACGGAGCCAACGCTCAACGCCTCTGTTTCAATCCGTTCAGCAAGCTGGTGCACTGGGGGAGCAGTGCTGGAGGCGATGACGATCCGAGTGACCGCGCGGACGAATTGGCGACGCTCAAAGCGCTGCATGCGCAAATGGCTTCCCCCTCGCGTCCGCTGTCCGATGTCGAGCTCTCGTTCATCGAAGAAGCGATCATGCGTGTGCTTGAGGTGGAAGGGCGTGAGGGCTGTCCGGATTCGGTGCACCGAGTGTTGAGGGGCATGACGGATCCTCGGGCCAGAGACCTGGCGCGCGTGTTGGCGTCCTACGCGAAGGGCGGCATGTACTCCCATCTCTTCAACGGCACGAACAACGTCAATTTCGAGAACGACTTCGTGGTGCTTGAGCTTGATGGGTTGAACGAGCAGAAGCAGTTGCGATCGGTGATCCTCCTACAGATGCAGATGAATATTCAGGCGGTGATGTACAAAAAAGAGAACCGCGGGCGGCGGAAATTCGTCATTCTGGATGAGGCGTGGGATTTGTTGTCGCAGGGAGGGAATACCGCGGCGTTTTTCGAAACCGGCTCGCGCCGGGTCCGGAAGTCCGGCGGCTCAATGATCACTATCACGCAGGGCATCAATGACTACTACGACAAGATGCGGGATGTGGGTCGCTATCTGCTCGAAAATG
>JAFEAR010000059.1 GCA_018266335.1 Bdellovibrionales bacterium | reverse complement strand
GAGCGTTTGCTTGAAGAATCTCTCAGCCAGAGATTCGAACAAGGCGACATCGTCCTCGGTAGTGTTGTGCGTGTAGAGCGCGACGGCGTCCTCGTAGACGTACGCGGTAAATCCGAAGGATTTGTGCCGCTCAAAGAAGTCTCCAATATGCCATTAGACCGCATCGACGAAGTATGCAAAATCGGTGAGAGGCTGGAGTTTTATATCCTCAGAGAGGAAAACGAAAACGGGCAGCTGACTCTTTCCCTGAAGCGTGTCGCTCAAGCTCGCGGCTGGGTACAGCTCGAGAACATGAAGCGCAACGATGATACAATTCGCGCCAAGATTTCACAGGTCGTCAAAGGCGGCGTTGTGGTTGACGTTTACGGTCTGAGAGGATTCGTACCGGCCAGCCAACTGCGCGTCAAAGGCACCACTCCGGAAGAATTGATCGGCATGGAAATCCCCATGAAGATCCTGGAAACCGACACCAAGCGCAACAAACTCATCCTCAGCCAGAGACTGGCCGTACAGGAAGAGAAAGCTGCGCAAAGAGAGAAGATCCTATCTACCCTCGAATCCGGTCAAGTTGTTACCGGCGAAGTGGTCCGTATCGCAGACTTCGGTGCTTTCATCGATCTCGGCGGTCTCGATGGTCTTCTCCCTATCTCCGAAATTTCCTGGGAGCGTGTCTCTCATCCGTCCGACGTCCTCAAAGTCGGTCAGATGGTTACAACCAAAGTGCTCAAAGTGGATCAAGAGAAAGGTCATATCAGCTTGAGCTTGAAGCAGATGCAGCCTGATCCGTGGAAAGAAATCGAAGACAAGTTCAACGAAGGTCAAGTGGTCAACGGTACTGTCCGTAAAATTCAGAGCTTCGGCGCTTTCGTCCAGATTTATCCTGGCGTAGACGCTCTTCTCCCCACTGTAGAAATGTCTGAGACACCTACAACCAAACCGGAAGAAGTTGTGCAAGTCGGTCAGCAAGTAAAAGCCATCATCAAGAAGTTCTCACCCAAAGAGCACAAGATTTCCTTGAGCTTGAAAGGTATGGACGTCAGCGATTTGCTCGGCGGCTAATACCAAGCCTTCTAAATAAGATCGGCAAGTTAGTGAAAAGCCCCGCCATGAGCGGGGCTTTTTGTTTAGTTATTTACTCAAGAGCAGCACTTACATAGTGTGCGGGACCTTGCTGGACAGTATCGCCTGGATCAAACCTTGCACGCAGGTGGGATCATACATTTTGCCGGAAGCCTCTACGATGTCCTTCTGCGCTTTAGTAGGATCTTCCACCTTGGCCCCGTTGCGCTTGGCCGCCACCATTTCGTGATAACGATTGGCCAGACCGATGATGCGCGCGGCCAGCGGGATCTCATCACCTTTCAAGCCGAGGGGATAACCATTGCCATCGTACTCCTCATGGTGAGCGCGCACTATGGGAGCAAGATGCTTGAGGTCCGGAAAAGAATCCAACAATTCCGCCCCATCTATAGGATGGTTCATGACCAGTAAGAGTTCGGCATCGGAAAGATCGGACTCTGACTTTTGCAAAATCTGCCCTGCCGCACCCAATTTGCCCAGGTCGTGTACCAGAGCCGCCTGCCTTATGGCATCCAGCTCCGCTCCACTGATGCCAATCTCACGGGCGATAGCCAATGAATATTCGGCAACGGCCTTGGCGTGTCCAGGCTGGTATTTGTCTTTGCCCTCTATCTGAGTGACCCAACCGTCAATACGACCGAGCATGCGCACATCAAGTCCTGGTGTGGCAAAGATATAGTCCGAGGTATCGTTAGCCGAAGACATGACCTGTTCAAGTTTCTTCTTAGCTGTCGCTTCGTCCACTTCGGCTGCCGGTGCGGCGGCCTCAGAAGGAGGAGCAGGAGGAGGTGGGGGCGGCTGCGTCTGTCCAAGCCTTGGTCTCAAGCCACCGGCTTGCGGCGGTGCACTGCGCCTGCCGCCCAACATAGATCCACCAAGTCCACCGCGCAGACCGCCACCACCGGCAGGGGCAGCGCCGCCTTCGCCCTTGGGCGTAGGAATATTATCGAGATTGCCCCATTCACCGCCGCCGGCGGCAGGAGCAGTCGGTGCGCCGGCCTTGGGGGTCGGTATGGAGTCAAGATCACCCCAGTTAGTATCAGCAGCCGCAGCCGGTGCAGGTGCTGGCGTTGGTGCTGGAGCTGGTGTTGGTGCTGGCGCTGGTGCTGGTGTTGGTGCTGGTGCCGGTGTTGGTGTTGCGGCTACTTCTGGAGCAGGGGCGGGCGCCGGTTCTGGCACATGAGCCACTGCACTAGTTGCGGCCACCACTCCCTGACCGGGCGGCATGGTCATTTCTTGATCGCCGGGCAGTACCGCCTGCGGTGGCAATACCGGAGCCTGCTGCACTTCTGGAGCCGCCACTGGAGCGGCAGCCGGTGCAGGAGCTGGAGCGGGTTCTGGCGGGGCAACTGGAGCGGGTGCCGCGGCTGCAGCCGCCACTTCCTCTTCGGGAATATCACCAAAATCCAGGTCTTCGTAAATGTCTTTATTGGAAGCACCAGGCTGATTGGCCTGAGCGGCTTTAGATACCGGTGCAGAAATAGTAGGAGCGGGGAACTCTCCTGTTACCTGCTGAATTTTCACCTGACTCTCAGGTACAGGCTTATCGCCTTGAGCAGGAAACTCACCGGTCACCTGCTGCGCCACTACTTGCGGTGGCGCCACTGGTGGCGCGGCGGCAGGAGTAGGAGCTGGTGCGGGAGCGGGAGCGGGTGCTGGAGCCGGAGCCGGTGCTGGAGCCGGTGCCGGTGCTGGAGCCGGAGCCGGTGCTGGAGCGGGAGGCTTGGGCGCCGGCGGCGGCTGCACTGGTTTTGGCTTAGGAGCAGGCGGCGGTTCTCCACCTTTTCTCGCCTGCGGTATGGCTTGCTGACCGAGAGCACCCTTGATTGCTCGTCTCAGCTCGACAGTCTTGGCATTGCCGGTCTGCGGCATTTCGCCGCCGGTCTGCACCGTGCGCTGGTGCAACTGCATAATAGGTTCGCGAGCGCGTTTTTCGGCGGGTAATTTAAGCAGTGCCTCTGCTACTTTATCGGCAGCATTTTGCACCATATCAATTTCATTTTTTGTCCAGGCTCTTCGATAATCGCATTGTTGCAAAATGACGCAACCATGGGTGCCGCTAGAGCTGCGCAAAGGCACACCCAGGAGAGATTTGGCCCCTATCAGTTGCAGTTCTTCCTGGGCGGGAGAGACATAAGAGTTTTGCTGTCCTTCAAATAACTTGAGCGGCTCACGGGTCAAAAGAGTCTGAGCAACGAGAGCGGAGTCAGCCGAGGGCCAATAGCAATGCTGGAGACTCTGCACTTTGTCCTGTTGCCAAAACTCATAACACTTCCAACCAGCTTGCTGATCATCGGTACAGATAAAAAGACAGCGGCTGACATTGAGAGCTTTACCAAGGATATTGACGACCATAAAGAGAGCGTCGCCGATACCAAGGGAATAGGTCATCAAGTTGCCTATTTCTACCAGGAAGGTATCGCGGAAAGTATCCCTTTGGATGACGTCGTTAATCTGGGCCAGGCGGATAATATCGCCTAACTCACCAAGGATGACGCGCATGACGTTGAGCTCGTCCGGGCTGACGTCGACGGTGCGGCTCAGGGTGAGGGAGCCAAAAGTACGTCCCTGCAAGACCAGGGGCAAAGTGGTGGACTTGCCCGGTGCCGGGGCATTGCCGGTGCGATACTCGCAGATACTAGTAACGTTTTGGTCGAGCGGATTGCTCAGGACGATCTGACAGGCATCAG
>JAFEAR010000058.1 GCA_018266335.1 Bdellovibrionales bacterium | reverse complement strand
TCTAGCGGCACCTCCACCGCCAAAGTGGGCTCTAGCAATAGCTCTCGCTATAGCCTGAACCTGCGCATTGAAGGCTTCGGGCCTGCGGTGACGAACCTGAGCGGTTCGAGCCGTCCCAACCCCTACACGGACACCGAAGCGGACCCCCAGAAGGAGGTCTACTCCAAGAACAAATTTAGCGCTGGATACCGTTACGGTGATTCGGCCTCGGTGGGAATCGGTGGCGAAACCTACTACCTTGCGCGTACGGGCACGGTGTTCCAAGACCCCTACGCCTTCATTCGTGACAACCACTTGGTGGAGGCCGGTAACTTTAACTGGGACGTAGCTTTGCGTGGGTACGCGGGCGTTTCCGAAACGGGCAAAAAATACCACACGCCCTTTAGCTTTCGCCTGAACCAAGACGCTAGCTACCGCATTCAGGATGGCCCCGTTAAGGTGGGTCTCTACACGGAAACCCAGTGGTACTACCTGAGCGAGCACAATCCCGGCGCGCGTACGATGTATTACTTCTTGGCTCCTTACACCGACGTGCGTATGGGTAGCTCGGTGTCCTTCAACTTGCAGGCGAAAGTTTGGGCCTACAACAACTCGGGTCACGCTTGGAACGTGCTCTCGTACGATCCTGTGCTCGTCAGCCCGGGTATCAACTGGAACCCGATTAAGTCGGTTACCGTTACGCCTTACCTCGATTTCGCGGTGAAAAGTTTGGCTTGGAACACGACCGCCGTTGGTTTGAACTTGAACTGGAAAGTTCTCTAAGTCAGAATCCGAGACCGCTTGAACACCGGTCTGGAGTTGGTCGTATTTAGCCTCGTACTGAGCATCGATTCGCTTTCGGCTGCGCTAGCTATGGGCTTTCGCCCCTTCACTCGTCTTGACGCCCTCAAATTTGCCACCATGTCGGGTATGGCCGAGGGCCTCGTCACGGCGCTTGGCTTTTTCTTTGGTGCCCACTTTGTTCGTTACATCGCCAGTTATGATCATTGGGTGGCCTTTGCGCTATTGCTGGCCGTGGGGTTACGCATGGTCTATTCGGCCTTTGCGCGGAAGTCGTCGCATCCTTCCTCAGGGAGTCCCAACGAATTTCATGGCAATGCCAAGATCATGCTTATGTCCTTCGTAACTAGCATCGACTCGTTCGGCGTGGGTTTGGCGCTGGGCATTTCTAATAAACCCATTTTTCTTTACGCCGCGGTCATTGCCCTGGCGGCCTTTGGTGCCACTTTGCTGGGACTCTACTTGGCGCGAGCCATGTCGAGTCGCTTTGGTTCCAAGTGCGAAGTGCTCGGCGGACTGGTGCTCATCGCCCTGGCCTTCGAGATGCTGAAAATCTGACTGTCCACCGCCGGAGTACCGATTCGCTCCCTTCACATTGAGCTTTGTGCACTATCGCCCGACACTTGGTGGTGGAGGTGTTCATTATGAAAACAAAATTACTTTTCGTCGCTCTTGTGGCTTTGGTGGCGGGCGGTGCTCGCGCTGCTGACTATCTAACGTTCGGAGGGAAGGGGGCTTCGGGGCTCATGAAGAGCAAGGTAACTGTCTATGCATCGGCGCAAGATGGCCAGCCTAAGTGTCCTGGCTGCAAAGTTTTTCGGGTCGTTTACGACGATCTCAATGGCGCGGTGGGAGCTACTTGGGTGACGGATTTTCGGGTTCGCTTCAGCGAGGAATGTGAAAATGCATTCAGCGGCGACGAGCGGACGTTCAAGCTAACTCGTTTGCCGGGGACGCAGTCCATGAAAGCACCCGCCGTGGGTACGGGGCAAATCCTGCTCTCTACGATGTCGGAATTGCATTCTTGCGAGGATAGCAGCCTGACTTTGGAGTTCTTGCGGCGCAAGTGCATGAATCCCATGGCTCCCGAATGTCGAGAAATGGTGGTCAGCGAAGAAGCAAAATTCCGCCTGGGTGACATCCTGCGCCTACAACTGGTGCACGACGAAGATAAAATTCCCAATTGGAATTGATAACTCGTCTACCTATTTCGTAGATTTAGGAGTGCGGTGGAAAGCGCAGGTCAGCTGCACAATTTCGCCGCCTCCTGGATCCTCAACCGTTTCTACAAAGTCTTCCAGCAGCGCACGAAGTTGCGCTTTGAAATCCTTCATGCGGGCACGGTCGATGGAAATAGTCGACGCAAGAAAAAGATCCTCATCGCTGCTTAGTCCCCGCGGAAGAGCTCGACGGGTTGATTCGAGTGAGTTGAGGAAGAAATTTGCGAAGGTCTGATTTTGACCCAAGCCGCGTAGCAAAAGATGCGACACGGTGGGGCGGTAATGGCGGGGCGACTCCCTTTGCACCAAATTTTTCACTAGCATCGCTTCGAGTTCCGTCGCACATTGTGACTCGGAGAGACCCGTACGATCCGCGATGGTGGCGAGATCGCATCCCTGTGGGGTGTCCGCTAAGGCAGCAATAAGCGTGGGCCAAAGGGGCGAATCCAGGACGGAAGTCATTCGCTCGGGTTCGGCGCCCTGGCTTCGACTTGCGAGACGTGAGCGAAGCTTAGTTAGTTTCCGGTGCATGGAAGTTGCGGAGTGAGAGGTGCTGCTGTTCAGTGCCAATAGGGTCCTTAGAATATTGGCCTCGTCCTCTGAAAGCTGAAAAACTTTGAGGAATTTTTCCAGCGTGCTTGCTGTAATACGTTTATCTCCGGCCAGGATGTCCCGAGGATAACTGCGCGAGGCGAACCCCGCTCGGCGGGCGAGGGCTGCATAGCTAAAATGTCGATGTTCCCGACGGTGGCGAGCATAGACTTCTCTTAGGCAATCACGCAGTTGGTTTGAATTTAGGAGTGCTTGCGCGGCCGGGTCCATGAGGGGGCTAGTTGCTGCCCGTTACGCCGGGCAACCCCTTGGGAGGAGGAACGCAGGTTACTTCGGACACGCCGGAAAGGTGTTTGATATTCTCGATGGCGGTATTCGCATCGCGTACTAGCTGGGTGCGATTTAACCCGGGCTCGTTCGCTTCGAGGTTTACGTAGAGTTGGTGTTCGCCGAGAAATGCTATCGGGTAGTGAGTCGCCTTTAGCGGCGGCCGAGGAAGCCTGGCTAAAAGGTCTGCTAGTTGTTGACCGGAAAGATGGGCCACATCGAGGACGACCTGAAATTGGCCATCGATCACGTAGGCGCCGCTTTCTTGCCAACAATCGCGTGGAGCATTCGGCGTTTGCGCACGCGTCGAGAACGAAACAATGCCGAGAGCACACAACAGAAGATTACGTTTCATGATCTGCAGTTTACGCGATGCCCGTTAGGTGTCATCGGCTGGATGAATAAAAAAAACGGAGATGTACTCCCGTAGAGTACATCTCCGTTTTCGGGGCCGGGGAGTCGACCCCGTTAGATCTTGAAGTTGTTACTCAGTTCACTTTCACTTCGATGCGTCGCGGTTTGGCCGCTTCTTGCTTGGGCACCGTGATTTCCAGCACACCATCGCGAAACTGAGCGTCGATTTGGTCTAGGTTGGCCAATTCGCCGAAGCGGAATGTTCGTTCAAAGCGACCGAAGCTGCGCTCGGAAAGATGGCTCAGACGCTTCTCATCCTTTTTGATTTCTACTTTCCGCTCACCCGAGATCTTCAGTTGATCGTCTACAACTTCGACGTGAATATTCTCCCGGCTGAATCCGGGGACATCCAGCGTTAGGAAGTAGTGCGTGTCATTCTCTTCGATATTAGCGGGTGCAGAAACTGTTTTAGTCGTGCGCTCTAACGCTTCATCTAACCACCGATCAAGATGCCCGTTGAAGTAGTTCGGCAGCCAATCGTTTCTTTGAATAAGTCCGTATCTCATTTTTTTATGCCTCCTTGTTACATTAAAAACATGGAGTCGGGATTTTCGAAGTCAAGGGAAGTAAGCGGCCAGGCAAGCGATGTTGTCAGGTGGCATTATTACTCGCGCGATTTCTTTGGCTTTCCCGGCCACGATGGCGCTCTGCACCGGACCTAGCATGCCGGCGCGATTGATGCCGATGAGCACTGCGGGGTTGTGCGCTTGATCGAGGTCCTTGATGTGGAAGCCCTCGAATCCACTGCGTCCCACAACTCGACTCGAATTCATGCGCTCCAAGAGAACCGGGCCAATGCCGCTCGGACCGATGATCACGATATCCGAACGCGGATCAACTTTTCCCGGTAGCGACTCCATAACTTGCGCTACGCAAGCGCCCCAGTAGTCGCCCATAAAACGATCGGCATTGCGATCGCCCACCAGGGCACTTTTGTACACATAGGCGTAGCGTCCCCATTCTACGTGCGACCAGAGAACGCCGACGGCTAGCAGGCAGCTGAGCCCAAGTTTGGTGCGCGAATTCCAGCGCGCAAAACCGAGTCCCGCGAGCAAGAAAAGCGTAGGGTACAAGAAGAGCAGGTGCCGTTCTTCGTCGTAGAGCACCGGCTGTTTGATGAGCACGCTGGCCCAGGCTCCGAGAGTGACTAGTGCGATCCAGCTCCGCAGTGTGAGCGCAGGACGCAGATTTTTTTGGATGCCCATTTGGGCCAGGCCCGCGATGAGCAAGAGAAAGGCCAGGGGCGTGCAAATCACGGGCAGCCAACTAAACGCGTACCACCACGGCAGCAAATCAGAACGATAGGTTGTGCCCCAAATAGTGACGGGGCCAATCCACGGAAAGCGGGAGAAGAGTTGAAAGGACTCCAGCCAATTCGTGAGGCCAAAAATACGAATCGCCGGATAGAGCGCCATCACCGTAGCGAGCGCGGCCAGGGGTAACGTGGCGATGAGCGCTGCGCGCCGCGCCCAGCTTAATTGCGACCGGCGGTAAAGTTGCCACGCGCAAGTGAGGCCCACCAAACCGAAATGCAAAACTACGGGTGAGCGGAGCAGATACGGAAGAATGGATACGCTGCCCAGCAGGGCAAAGTCGCGCAGGCGCGGAGTGCTAGGCCGGAGTGCGCGTTGGAGAAGAATCCAGGTGCCAAGGGTGGCGAGGAAAAATCCGGCGGCGAAAGGAAAGTCCTTGGTATTAAATGCGGCATGTCCGCCCAGGCGAATGATCGAGGCGACCAGCACAAGGCTTAGCACGCTGGTTTCGCGGGACTCTCCGCACTGTCTTAGCCAACGGTAGGCGAGCCATAGCATGGTGGGGTATAGGGCGAAGGTCAGGGCGTGACGCACGCCGATCGTGTCCTGAAGGAAGCCCAGGAAAACCCACGAGCCTAGGCCCATGATGGTTTCCCAGAGGGGCGCGTACCACTTCATAACGAGCGAGGGATCGTTGGTGGGGGGCGAGGTTAAGCCGTAGGTAGATACTAACCAGCGGCTCTGCAGGATGTGCTCCCAATCGTCCCAAGCAATAAGGCTGGAATGATTCATCCACAAGAACGACACCAGAAAACTAATCAGAAAGATTAGTGGGGTCGTAAATTTTTTCATCGTTTAGATTCGGTACTGCGGTGGCAGATTGGAAAAGGCCTCGGCGGCCTTCGTTAGCCAATTAAAACGCACCAAGTGAAATAGAGCAGCCACGCCATCTTTCCAGTTAATTTTTTTTCCCTGTAACCGCGTGCGGGGAAAATAAGAAATGGGCAATTCGTAGATGCGCACACGTATTTTGCCCAGGTAGGCCGTGAGCTCTACTTCGATGCCGAAGCGCCTGGATTGCAGGCGCATGGCCTGAAGCAGGTCGCGGCGAAAAATTTTATAACAAGTTTCCATATCCGTTAGCCGCACGCCCGAGAGCAAATTGCTCAGTAGAGTGAGAAAAGCATTCACGAAATAGTGGTAAGTGCGGTGAACCTGAAAATTGCCATCCCGAAAGCGACTGCCGTAAACCACGTCGGCCCGATCTTCGGTGAGGGGCCTTAAGAGAGCAGGAATTTCGTTAGGATCGTATTCAAAGTCGGCATCGTGGATCATGACGTAATCGCCGGTAGCTTTGGCGATGCCCGTAATGATGGCACTGCCCTTGCCCTGGTTTTGCGAGTGTTCCAGGAGGGTGTATCCGAATTGGGATTGGAGTTGCTTAAGAATTCGACTGCTCTCATCCGAGGAACAGTCGTTAACAAAAATGAACTCGCGGCCAATCGGGCAGGGCGCCGCGTAGAGTCGTTTAATGACTTTTTCGAGGTGGTTCGCCTCATTATATACGGGCACGATGATCGAGAGAGTTTGCATTTAGAGATTCCAGACTACAATAGAATCCGGCGTAGACAAGGGGAGCTAGAGAATGGGCAGATATATCGGTCGGTCGTTGGCTTGTTTGTTGGGTGTGATCTTCCTGGTCAATCTGTTGTGCATGCCCAAACAGATTTATCCGGGTGATCCGATTGCGATGCGGGAAGAGAGTCGAGCCCTGATTCTAACGGGATGGCTGGCGGCTCCGGATGAACTGGCTAAGAACTTTGGCGAGCCCGGTCAATTCTTTGCGTACAATGAAAACGATCATCACTACTACTCCAAATATGGCGTGATGAGTTCGCTGCTCTTTGCGATTCCCATGTCGCTCGAAAAACTTGTGACTGGTGAGTTGCCGGCGGGCAACAGTCCCACGCGTGTCGTTTATTTGAATTTCTTTAACCTGAGTCTGAGTTTGGTGGTGGCGGCGCTGCTGTATGCACTCGCCCGGCGCTATACGACACAGGAATGGGTACGTTGGACCTTTGTGCTTCTGTCTTTTTACGCCACGTACTTATGGAATTACTTGCGGGCCCAGAACTCTGAAATTTTCCAGCTAACATTTTTTCTGGCCTTCGTGCATAGCTTTCTGCGGCTGAAGGACCGGCTGCAGGCGAATGATCGCGTGAGTAAGTCGGTTGAACTTTTGCCGTGGATTTTTATTCTGTGCCTAGCGCTCACGAAAGTTTCGTACGTCGTCATGGCGCCCCTGTGCGCTTTGGGCCTCTGGTATTTGACTTCGTTTCAGCGGGCTTTCCGCTTGAGCTTGGTGGGGGCCGTCGCTCTGGTGAGTGTGGTGGCGCTCGTGAACTACCTTAAATTCGGATCGCCCCTTTTAACGGGCTATCATCAGTGGCGTCCGGAAATTCATAAGCTCAACGGAGACCTCTCGGAGAGTTTGTACGGATTTTTATTCAGTGCCCACTTTAGTGTTTTGATTCACTACCCCCTTACGCTGTTGGCCTTGGTAAGTTATCCCGCTTTCGCCCGCAGACATCGCTTCGAAGCTCTCGCGATTATTGCGGTGAGTGCCGTTTACTTGGTGCTGATTGGATTGCTTCCTAGTTGGCGCGCGGAGCAGTGCTATGGCCCGCGATACTTGCTGTTTGTGCTGCCAGTTTTTTGCTTGCCGGTAGTTTTGTTTTTGGAGCGCACGGTGGAATGGGTACGGGGTTCGTGGCCGACGCGGCTGGGCTTGGGTTTGGTAGTCGTATCGTTGTTGTATTCGAGTTTTTTGCAGACGCAGGTGAATCGGTGCGCGTTTTTGAATTTCTACGCTATTCGGGATCCGTTGACTTCGGGGATGCCGATTTTAACGGCGCTTTACTTTGTGAATACTCACTACGGTCGAGTGAATTGGGATATGAGCCGGGGAGAGGAACACTTTGCTGGAATGCCGGTCTGGCAGGAGCTTTCTAAATCGCTCCCGCCAGAGTCCTTGCAAGCCTACAAGGCCCACGTGATGCGGGCCGCGCAGACATCGAATTATTACTGGTTTTAGTAGCGATCGCCGCCGCGACCACGGCCACCGCCGCCGCCACCGCCGAAACCACCACGGCCGCCGCCACCGCCGCCGAATCCGCCACCACCGCCGCCGCCGAAGCTGCGACCACCACCACCGCCGGTGCGGGGAGCTTGGGGACGGGCTTCAGAAACGGAGAGAGGGCGACCTTCGAAGTTGTGGCCGTTGAGCTTAGCGACAGCGTTGTTAGCGTCTTCTTCGCTAGCCATTTCCACGAAAGCGAAGCCACGGCTACGGCCGGTTTCACGATCGGTAACAATCTTGACCGAGGTAACACCACCGGCTTGCGAGAAGACGCTGTTCAGCCCTTCTTCGGTAGCGGAGTAAGCGAGATTTCCAATAAACAATTTAGTACCCATAAGACCTCCTGGGGCTGGGGCCGCAAAGAGATCTTCGAGCGGAATGCTCTAGGCCACTTACGCGGGACAAACACAGGGTTGTAAATAACACGCCTCAGCATTCGGTGTCGAGACCAAAGCCGGGCGACTATCTTGCTTGTGAATTTACTTTTTCATTCTCGAGGCTTTGCGCGATGCCGAGTATGATGCTTATGTCTTGAGAATTATTGGCTTTTTTATATGCCCTGAGTCGACCGGATTTGTCGACCACGACGAAGTGTTCGCCGTGAGTAATGTCAAACAAATCTCCGCCCGCGGCGGGTCGATCCAGCGCCACTCGAAAGCCGGCCATGACCACCTTTTCGATGGCCTTGAGCGGACCCGTTACGAAGTGCCAGTTGCTCAAATCGGCGCCGTATTTTTGCGCGTAGGCCTTAAGCACTGCGGGTGTGTCGGTGTCCGGATCCACAGAAACGGAAAGCAATTGAACGGGAATTTTTTGCTCGGCAGCTCGGCGCTGAATTTTGGCCATTTGTTGGGTGAGGAGCGGACAGGTGTCGGCGCAGGAAGTGAAGATAAAGTTGGCTACGGTTACATGACCCTGCATCTCGGCGAGACCAAAGGGACGAGAGTCTTGGTCTTTGAGTTCAAAAGGTTCCAGGGTGGCGAGGATCGGCGTTGGGGGGACGGGTTTGGGACGCGAGAAGCTGATAACGGTCAGGATCGCAATGATGCCCAGGATGGTGAGCCAAAAAAATGGATTACGTTTGCGGGGAGTGATGGCCGTCATGCCGTCACTTTAGCGCTGCGTTTCTAGTGACGGCAAGTCTGCATTGCGTTTCGGAGGCTCGGGCCTAAGATAAGGGGCATGGGCTGGAAGGGCGAACTCACTAAAAAACAAATCGACGATTTTCACAATGTGGGATTTTTTTCCATAGAGGGCTTTTGGGATCCGCAGGAAGTCGCCGAGATGCGCGAAGCGTTTCAACGTCTCTATGCGACGGCGCAAAAGCTACGCACCACGCAGCTCCACAAGGGTTCGTCCTTCGTGCTGAACGACAAGGGCGATCGAGTGGCAGTGGCTCGCGTGGTGTGGGCCGGAGCGGCTGAGCCGGTGTTGTTGAAGTACGGCGCCGATCCGCGTCTCCTGCGAGTAGCGGCGCAGCTTTTGGGTTCTAAAGAAATGGACCAGCTCATTAACCAGGCGCACTTCAAGATGCCGGGCGACGGCGTGGGTTTTCCGTGGCACCAGGACGTTCAGCACCGCGATAAAAAACCGGGTGATTGGCGCGATGTGAATGGCAAGGGCAGCTACGTGCAAACGTTAACGGCACTCGATCCGATCACGAAGGACAATGGCCCAGTGCTGTTTATTCCGGGTAGTCACACAAAGGGTCGCATCGATTTTACTTCCGCCGATTACGCTAGCGGCGAATACGAAGAGTTCAGCGAGAAGAGTCCGCACTTTGATATCTCCTCGGCGGTACCCGCCGTGGGCGGACCGGGAACCATTGTGATTTTTGGCCCCTACACTGTGCACGGCAGCTATCCGAACAAGTCGCAACATGCGCGCTTCTCGTTCCTCAACGGTTATGCCTATCCGGGTGCGAATAGTCGTGTTTATCCGGGCGAAGGTTCGGGGCGTCGTTTGAAGGCGGAGTACTAAATATTTCTTGGCTCGCTCGCTGAGTGTCGCTAGGAAAGCGCATGCTCCAATTTAACGAGGCCGCTCCCCGCGTCTATCGCTACTACGACTTCATTATGGCGGCCTTTGTGACTTCGCTGCTGTGTTCAAACTTGATTGGTGTAGCGAAGGTTTGCCAGGTGGGTGGGGTAACCTTTGGGGCGGCGGTTTTCTTTTTTCCGATAAGTTATTTTTTTGGGGACATCCTTACGGAAGTTTACGGTTACGCGCGCACCCGTCGGGTGGTGTGGGCAGGTTTTGCGGCCATGGCCTTTGCTTCGGTGATGTCGTGGATCGTGGTGAAAATTCCTCCTGCTCCGCATTATCCGCACCAGGCCGCGCTCGAAGCTATATTTGGTGGCACGCCGCGCATTATGGCGGCTTCCCTGCTGGCCTACTTTGCCGGTGAATTCTGTAATTCTTTGATCCTGGCGAAACTCAAAGTTTTCACCGAGGGGCGACACCTGTGGATGCGGACGATCGGTTCCACTATGGGTGGTGAGTTCGTTGATTCCATGGTCTTTTACCCCCTGGCGTTTTATGGCATTTGGTCTTCCGATAGCCTGGTTCACGTGATTGCGGTGAACTTTGCGCTCAAGGTTTCTTGGGAAGTGGTGATGACGCCGGTGACGTACAAGCTCGTCAATTTTTTGAAGCGCGTCGAAAAAGAAGACTTCTACGATCGCACCACGAACTTCACGCCATTTTCTTTGGACCCCTAGGACTTGTCCTGGCTCCCATCCGGTAGGCCCTCGTGTATAGTTGAGCCATGGAGAAAATCTGGCTCAAGCACTATCCCAAAAAAGTTCCGGCTGAGATCAATTTGCAGTCGTATTCCTCGGTGGTGGATGTCTTTGAAAAATCCTGCGCGAAGTTTTTGGGCAAGCCCGCCTTCGCCTGTATGGGCACGGTGCTGAGCTACGCCGATTTGGACCGACTCTCGCGGCAGTTCGCAACTTACCTCCAGGAAGTAGTGGGGCTCAAAAAGGGCGATCGTGTAGCGCTCCAGATGCCCAACTGTCATCAGTACCCCGTGGCGCTCTTCGGGGTGCTGCGTGCCGGTTGCGTGGTGGTGAACACGAACCCCATGTACACGCCGCGCGAAATGGAACACCAATTTAAAGACGCGGGCGTGAAGGCCGTGGTGATCATGGCGAACTTTGCGAGTGTATTGCAAGAAGTGCTGCCGCACGTACCGAGCATTGAGACGGTCATCGTTACAGAGATCGGCGACCTGCTCGATTTTCCCAAAAACTATGTCGTCAACGCGGCCGTGAAGTACGTTAAAAAGATGGTGCCGGCCTACAATATTCCGCAGGCGATTGGCTTTCGCGAAGCGCTCCGTTTGGGCGCGGCGCGTACCTTCCGTCGTCCCGATCTTTCGGGCGATGACCTAGCCTTTTTGCAGTACACGGGTGGCACGACGGGGGTGGCCAAGGGGGCGATGCTGTCGCACCGGAATATTGTGGCGAACATGCTGCAAGTTTTTGCTTGGATTACACCCTTTCTAAATGAGAGCGAAGAAATCGCGATTGCGCCGCTGCCGATGTACCACATCTTCTCGCTCACGGTGAACGGGTTGGCGCTGTTTAGCTTTGGGGTTTGCAACGTGCTGATTCCCAATCCGCGCGACATGGCGGGATTTATCAAGGAGCTGCAGAAGTACAAGTTCACCATCATGGTGGGCATCAACACGCTCTTTAACGGACTGCTCAATAACAAGGACTTTGTGCGGCTCGATTTTTCGCGACTCAAAGCCTCGGTAGGTGGAGGCATGGCGGTGCAGCGGGCCGTGGCCGAACGCTGGGCTAAGGTGACCGGCAAGCCCCTTTTGGAGGGTTACGGGCTAACCGAAACTTCGCCCGTTTTGGCGGTGAACCCCCTCGATGGCACCGAGCAAATTGGGACGATCGGCTTGCCGGTGCCCTCGACGGATATTCGTATCGAGAAGGAAGACGGCACCGAGGCGGCCATTGGCGAGCGCGGCGAGATTTGCGCGCGAGGCCCCCAGGTTATGGTGGGCTATTGGAAGCGCCAGGACGAAACGGACAAGATTATCCGCAACGGCTGGCTCCACACCGGCGATGTGGGCATTTTGGCGGAAGACGGATTTATTCGTATCGTGGACCGCATCAAGGACATGATTCTGGTGTCCGGATTTAACGTTTATCCGAACGAAATTGAGGATGTCATTGCGAAGCACCCTGGAGTATTAGAAGTGGCAGCCGTAGGGGTGAACGATGCTAAATCGGGCGAAGCCGTGAAGGTGTTTATCGTGCCGAAAGATCCCGAACTTACGGTTGAGGCCGTGCAACAATTCTGTAAGGATCAGTTCACGGGCTATAAACGTCCGAAGTACGTGGAGTTTCGCAAGGAACTCCCTAAATCAAACGTAGGCAAAATTCTGCGAAGAGTTTTGCGAGATGAGGCAGCGAATGGGTCGAGGTTGGGTCAATAACGTACGGGTTGCAGCGGGTGCCAAAAAGGGCAAGCTGTTCACGAAAATCGCGAAGGAAATTGCCGTCGCCGTAAAAATGGGTGGGGCCAATGCGGAAGGCAACGCTCGCCTACGCTCGGCGCTGCGCGATGCGCAGAAGAACTCCATGCCCAAAGACACTGTCGACCGCGCCATCAAGCGCGGATTGGGTGCCAGCGATGAAGCGGCCCTCGAGGAAATCACTTACGAGGGTTACGGACCGCACGGCGTGGCCGTGATCGTGGAAGCCCTTACCGATAACCGCAATCGCACCGTGCAAGATTTGCGCGCCGCTTTTGTGCGGGGCAAAGGCAACTTGGGCGAAACCAACTCCGTGCTCTGGATGTTCGATCGCATTGCCTCCATCGTGGCGAAGGCTCCGGCAGCGGGCGGCGATCCCGAAGAAGCAGCCATCAACGCCGGCGCGAACGAAGTGGAAGAATGGCACGGCGAAGAAGCGACGGAGGGCAAGCTCTGGCACTTCATTGCCGACATGACCGAACTCGATGCCGTGCAGAAGGCGTTGACGGCCGCCGGTTGGGAAGTGACGAAGGGTGAACTCTCGTTCCGTCCTAAAACGCCGACCGAAATCGATGAAGCGCAGGAAAAAGATTTGCAGCATTTCGTGGAGCTTATCGACGATAGCGACGATGTGAAGCGCTTCCACTTGTCCGTGATTTAAGTGGTGATTTAACGTGGCCGCGGGAGCTTTCCGCTTTAAGGGGGAAGTGCCGGCCTCGAAATCTTTGTTGAATCGCTGGCTCTGCGTGGCCAGCTTCGTAGCTCCTGAACAAATAACCATTCATGGTGATTCGCATTGCGCGGATGTCCTGGCCATGCGCGCGGCGCTGGCGGCTTTGGGATCCGGCGCGGGCGAAATCCCCTGTGGCGCTGCGGGTACGGTGCTGCGCTTCATGGCGCTTCGCTGCTCGCGTCTTCCCGGAGAGTATTTGCTCACGGGGCATCCACAGCTCCTGGCGCGCCCGCAGGCTGAGTTGCGAAATATTTTGGCTCAACTGGGAGTGGAATGCGATTTAACCCCGCAGGGATTGCTCGTTCGCAGCGGTGGTTGGCATGCGCCTTCCTTGCCGGTGCAGGTGGATCGCTCGCAATCGAGTCAGTTCGCTTCGGCTTTGGCATTGAGCGCCTGGGAGCTGCCCTTTGCCCTGCGGGTGGACTGGCAGGGCGACAAGGTGTCGGATGCCTACTGGCACATGACGCGTGCGGTGCTCGAGCAGGCGGGTGCTGCCGTGGAAGATTCCGAGCGGGGATTTTATCTGCCGGCCAAATCCATGGTTAAAGCCACCCGCGTAGTGGTGGAACCGGATTTGAGTTCGGCCTTTGCGCTGGCGGCGTTGGCCGCGGTCGCCGGGCGGGCGGAGATTGAAAAATTTCCACGCCGAAGTTTGCAGGCGGATGCTTATTTTCCGGCCCTCCTGCGTGAAATGGGTGCGGCGCTTAGTTGGCAAGATGATGTTTGCATTGTGGAGCGCGGAACTTTGCATGGATTGCAGGCTTCGCTGCGCGAGGCTCCCGATTTGTTTCCGGTGCTGGCGGCCCTGGCCGCTCTGGCCGAGGGCCCTTCGCGATTCTCGGGCGCTACGCAGTTGGCATTTAAAGAATCCAATCGCATCCGCGAGGTTGCGCGTTTGGTGCGTCTTGCGGGCCGAACGGTGAAGGAACTTCCGGACGGACTCGAAATTTCGGGCCCGCGGGTGGAGCCGTCTACTTTGAGTTTTGATTTCGATCCGGTAGGCGATCACCGCCTGGTGATGGCGGCGGCGGTTCTGCGCGCCGCCGGAGCACAGGTGCGCCTGGCCGAGATCGATTGCGTGCGAAAAAGTTTTCCGGAGTTTATTGGCTGGGCGGGGCTCGGTGCATGAATCCCTTTGTCACGCTGCTGATTGGTCACCGCGGGGTGGGCAAGACGACTTTGCTGGAAATGTACGCGCGCGCGAATTCGGACGTTCGGTGCCTTGATTTGGATCGGGCGGTCGAAGCTCGGTCGGGTCGGACTGTGGCGGATTTGTTGCGCGAAGGTGAATCGGTTTTTCGGCGCTGGGAAACGGAAACGCTGCAGCACCTAGTGCACGGATCGGCAGCCGTTGGTCGCACGGTGATTGCCGTGGGGGCAGGTTACACGGGTGAATATCCGGCGACGGCCCGCGCGCTGTGGGTGCGGCGGGAAAGCGATCACCTGGGGCGGATTTTTTTGGACCGCCCGCGCTTGGATCCCGCGGTGTCCGCGCGCGATGAATATTTGGCTCGCTTTGCCGAGCGTGAAGCTCGCTATGCGGCTTGCGCCGATGATGTGCTCACTTTGCGCGAGGGGGCGATTGAGCCGGCCGCTTTGGATTGGCTCAACACTTTTGCGCGCAACACGCCGCCTACGCCCGCGCTCGTGGATGCTTCGGCCTCGGCCGTGCTCACCGTGCTGCCGGAGCATTTGCGCGGCGATTGGCGGGCCTGGGCGCAGCGCTGGTTAGCGCGCGGGCTGGCGTGCTTTGAGCTTCGCGATGATTTGCTGAGTGCGGATCAAATGCGGGCCGTAGAAAATTCGCTACCGGCCGAACGACTCCTGCGCAGTTATCGCCTCGGCACGAGTGCGGCGGCATCGAAATTACGCAGCGATTGGGCGCTTGAATTGGGCGCTCCCTTGCTGCGGGCGGCGGGAATTGTTTCGAAGCACGTGCGGCCGGCCGGACAAAGTTTAGAAGATTTTTTGCAAGAACTTGAACGCGCCGGAAGCACCGAGCACTGGCTCAAGGCGGCGCCCGTGGTGCAGAGTTGGAGTGAGTTGCTCGCCGGGCATCGTTGGCAACGGCGGGATCCCGCACGGCGAATTTTTTTGCCGCGCTCCCTGGACGAGAGTGGGCGCTGGACTTGGTACCGTTTGCGGCAGAAGGGGCATCAGCCCCTGAATTTTGTGCGCGAGGCGCGCGGTTCGGCGGCGGATCAGCCCACCTGGTTGCCGTGGTGTGCGGCTTCTGCGGGGGCGCGAGATTTTCGCGCAATTCTAGGCGATCCGGTCGAGCACAGTTGGACGCCGGTGGAGCAGGGCGCGCTGGCGATACGGCTTAGTTTGGCCGAAGCGGAATCGGGCGCACTCGAAATACTTCGCGAAATGGGTCTGCGCACGGCTTCGGTGACTTCTCCGCTCAAAGGCTGGGCCTTTGGCGTGGCCGAGCTGTGTTCGGAATCGGCGCAAGGCTTTGAGTCCATCAACACTTTGCAGTGGGACGATGCCCGGAGCGCCTGGCGCGGAACGAACACCGACTATGCGGGTTTTCTTTCGGCCATCGAAGGCTGGGACGCAACGGCTCCAGTGGCTGTTTGGGGTGGCGGCGGTGTGTTGCCGGTCATTCGGCGGGCGTTGCCGGCGGCAGCTTGTTACTCGGCCCGCACCGGAGATTTGCGGGCCGGAGCGCCGGTGTCCTCGCCGCGTTACTTAGTGTGGGCCGCGGGAAACGAGGCCAGCTTTCCGCCCACGGATTGGAAGCCGGCGGTGGTGCTGGATTTGTCCTACGCCGATCACTCCGTAGCGCGCAGCTACGCGCTGGCTTGCGGCGCCCGCTACGTTTCGGGCGAGGTGATGTTCCGTCGACAAGCGGCCGAACAACGGCGATTTTGGAGTACCTATGGCGGCTAATACCTTTGGCGACCGCTTTTGCGTGACTACTTTTGGTGAGAGTCATGGCCCTGCGATGGGCGTTGTAGTTGATGGTTGTCCGGCGGGTGTGCGTTTTGATGAAGCGCTCTTGCTGCGCGAAATTGCGCGGCGGCGGCCGGGCGGAGCAACGGTATCGGCGCGAGCCGAAGCCGATGCGCCCGAAATTCTGAGTGGCGTTTTTGAAGGTAAAACATTGGGCACGCCCATTGCGCTAGTGGTGCGGAATCAGGATGCACGCTCGGCCGACTATGCGGGACTTGCTCCGCGCGCTGGCCACGCCGATGACGTGTGGCGCGAGAAATTTGGCCACAGCGATCCGCGCGGCGGTGGACGATCGTCGGGCCGCGAAACTCTGTGCCGCGTGATGGCCGGTGCGGTGGCGCAAATGCTGTTGGCCCAAGTGGCGCCCGAGTTGCGAGTGAGTTCCTTTGCGAGCCGCATCGGCCCGCTGGCTCTTCGGCATGCGGGCGATCGTGCTGCCGAAGTTGAAGCGCTGCTGCTGGATGCGAAAGCAAAGGGTCTAAGCTACGGCGGAGTTGCCGATGTGCGCATAGAAAATTGTCCGGCGGGCCTGGGGCAACCCGTGTTTCATAAACTCAAGGCCGATTTGGCCGCCGCCTGGTTTGGAGTGGGCGCAACGAGCGCGGTGGAACTGGGCGAGGGCGCCGAAGCAGCTTTGGCCGAAGGGTCGGAGTTCCATCGGCGCGCCGCCGAAGCTTCGCCCTATGGAGGCGTGCGCGGCGGGATTTCTACGGGCGAGCTCATCACGGCGCGCGTAAGCTTTAAACCGACTTCCTCCGTGCTCGACGTTGCGAAGCAAGGGCGCCACGATCCGTGCATCGTGCCGCGTGCACTGCCGGTGCTGGAATCCATGGCGTGGTTGGTGCTGGCCGACCACTGGCTGTGGGCGCGCACGGACCGTGTTTAGATAGATTTAGAAATCATCCAGAATGAAAAGCTTGGGCTGCACGGGGCGGCCGTTCACTTCCACTTGGTAGTGCACGTGCGGTCCTGTGGAGCGGCCCGAGTTGCCCATTTCGGCGATTTTGTCGCCGCGTTTTACGCGCTGACCGTCCTTCACGAGCGATTTAGAAACGTGGCCAAATTTGGTAGCTACGCCGTAGCCGTGGTCGATTTTTATGACCGTTCCGAATCCGCCCGAGAAGCCCACCTTGGTGACCTTGCCATCGGCCGGGGCAAAAATAACGGTGCCAATGCTGTTGGCAATATCCAGCCCCGCGTGAAACGTGCGGGTGCCCGAAAAGGGGTTTGTGCGGTAACCAAACTCGGAGCTGATGTAGCCCTGCGCCGGCAGAATACTGGGCGTGCTGAGCAAGCGAAAGACCCGGTCCTGCAAGTGCTCTTGCAGGTCGGCCAGGTTTTGTTCTTCGATCTCGGCAATTTCGCGGAGCCGAACGGCGGCGTCCGAAATCACGGCAATTTGCTGTTCTAAGCTTTGGGCGTCGAACTCCTCGCCAAAGTTCGAAACCAGGGTGCGGGAGCGCTGGTACTCCAGGCGGCTGTGCAGGTCGGCGCCCGGAGAGGGCATAGCAGCGCCGGGCGACTCATTGGCCGGAGGGGGCGGGGCTTCGGCGGGTGCGGACTGCGGATTTACGATCTGGGCCGGGGGGCCCACCTTACGGCGGCCCTTTTTAAGTTTGGGCTGGGGCCGTTCGGCGGGCTCGGCTTCGTCGCCAATGCTACCCGAATCTTCGGAGCCGGCGTCGCCATGCAGCACACCCTCGGGCGGGGCCTGCAGGAACTTCGGAGCCCCGGGTTGGTCGAGGTTCGAGATCACGCGGAGCTTTTGCGCGAAGGTCTTTAGCCGGCCCACGCTTTGGTCCAGAGCTTCGACCTTGTTCTTGGCGGTTTGGATGTCCATTTTGAGCAGGTTGTTTTCGACCCGCAGCTTTTTGTTCTCGGCCACCTGGCTGAGCATGTGGAGGTAGTCAAAGAGGAGCAGGAAGCTCACGAGGGTCATGACGGCCGCAAAAAAGAGACCCGCCCGTAGGAGCCAAGCGGGCAGCGTCATTTTTCTGATGCGGTCACTCCGCTCGGGCACGATCATGAAGGTAAAAAAGCGATCCGACATTCCCTGACACTGTAGGGCGAGTCCCGGCCGTCAGCAAGACAAGCTGGGGAGGCCATGTTATTTTTACCCTCGATGAAAATCCATGAGCACCAGGCAAAAGAACTCTTCTCTAAGGCCGGAGTTGCGGTACCCCGTGGCTACGTCGCCTTCTCTCCCGCTGAAGCCCGCAAAGCTGCAGAAAACCTGAAGAACTTGGGGGTTCACGCATTCGTCGTGAAGGCCCAAATTCACGCGGGTGGTCGCGGCAAAGGTGGCGGCGTAAAAATCGCTAAGAGCCTGGAGGAGGTCGAAACCATCGCCAAATCCATGCTGGGCATGACACTCAAAACGCACCAGACCGGCCCAGAAGGCCAACTTGTACGTCGCTTATGGGTGGAAGAAGCTAACCCGCCCAAGCGCGAACTGTATCTTTCCATGGTTGTGGACCGCGAAGTTTCCGCCATCTCCGTACTCGCTTCGGCCGAGGGCGGCATGGACATCGAAGAAGTCGCCGCCAAACATCCCGAAAAAATGATGAAGCTGGCGATTGATCCGGGCGTGGGCTGGCAGGCCTTTGATTCTCGCCGCGTTGCCCGCTTTTTGAATGTGGGTCAGGACAAAGAATCGGCGCACCTGTATCCGCAGCTGCACGACTTCCTCACGAACCTCTACAACCTCATGTGGTCCAAGGACTGCTCGCAAATCGAAGTGAACCCGCTCTGCGTGGTAGGCGAAGGCGACAAGAGCCGCATCGTGGCCCTCGACGCTAAAGTGAACTTCGACGACAACGGCAAATTCCGTCACCAGGACGTGCTCGAAATGCGTGACCTCACGGAAGAGAACGCGGCCGAAGTCGAAGCTTCCAAATTCGATCTTAGTTTCATTAAGCTCGAAGGCAGCATCGGTTGCATGGTCAACGGCGCGGGTCTGGCGATGGCCACCATGGACATCATCAAGCACTACGGCGGCGAACCCGCTAACTTCCTCGACGTGGGCGGTGGCGCTACGGCCGAGAAAGTGCGCGAAGCCTTTAAAATCATCCTCGCCGACAAGAGCGTGAAGGCCATCTTCGTGAACATCTTCGGCGGCATCATGAAGTGCGACACCATCGCGGAGGGCGTCATTGCCGCCGCGAAGGAAGTGCAAATCAAGGTGCCCCTCGTGGTGCGCCTTGAAGGTACGAACGTTGATAAGGGTCGTCAGATGCTCGCTGCGAGCGGTCTGAACATCACCGCCGCCACCACCATGGCCGACGGCGCCGAAAAAGTCGTGAAAGCGATTAAGTGAGGAATAAGCATGTCGGTATTGGTTGATAAAAACACACGCATCATCACTCAGGGGATCACCGGTAAGACGGGCCTCTTCCATAGCATTCAGTGTCGCGACTACGGTTCCAAAGTCGTCGGCGGCGTAACGCCCGGTCGCGGTGGTCAAAGCGTCGAGGGTTTCCCCGTGTGGGATAGCTGCTACGAAGCCGTCGAAAAAGAAGGCGCCCAAGTGAGCCTCGTGTTCGTGCCCCCCGTGGCGGCGGGCGACGCCATCATGGAAGCCATCGATGCGGGCATTGAGCTTGTCGTGGCTATCACCGAGGGCATTCCCGTTCTGGACATGGTCAAGGTGAAGCAGTTCCTCGACAACCGTAACAACGAACGCATCAAAGCGGGCAAAAAAATGGTGCGCCTGATTGGCCCCAACTGCCCCGGCATTATCACGGCGGGCCAGTGCAAAATTGGTATTATGCCCGGCTACATCCACAAGCCCGGCAGCGTGGGTATTGTGTCCAAGTCCGGTACTCTCACTTACGAGGCAGTTTTCCAGACCACCCAATTGGGCCTAGGCCAGACCACCTGCATCGGCATTGGTGGGGACCCCGTCAACGGCACGAACTTCATTGATTGCCTGAAGCTCTTCAATGAGGACCCCGAAACCAAGCAGGTCATTCTCATTGGCGAAATCGGCGGTAGCGCCGAAGAAGAAGCCGCCCGCTGGATTAAGAAGAACATGAAAAAACCCGTGGTGGCCTTCATCGCGGGCGTGACGGCTCCTCCGGGCCGCCGCATGGGTCACGCAGGTGCGATTATCTCGGGCGGTGCCGGTACGGCTGCGTCCAAGATTGCCGCCTTCAAAGAAGCCGGCGTTGCGATTGCGCCCACTCCGGCCGAGATGGGGTCGACACTCAAGAAGATCATCGGCTAAAAGGCCGCTTGGTAGATTTTTTAGTTCAGTAGCAAAGAAGGAAACTTACATATGGCACTCGAAAGAACTTTCTCCATCATCAAACCCGACGCGGTTAAGAAAAACAAAATCGGCCCCATCGTGGAACGTTTCGAAAAGAACGGCTTCAAAATTGCGGCCATGAAAATGCTCAAAATGGACAAAGCCAAAGCCGAAGGCTTCTACGCCGAGCACAAAGAGCGCGGCTTCTTCGGTGAACTCATCAGCTTCATGACCAGTGGCCCCGTAGTGCTCATGGTGCTCGAAGGCGAGAACGCGATTGCACGTAACCGCGAAATCATGGGCGTGACGGATCCTGCCAAAGCCGCTCCCGGCACCATCCGTAAGGATTTTGCTAGCAGCATCGGCGAAAACGCTGTGCACGGCAGCGATTCGCCTGAATCTGCGAAACGCGAAATTGCCTACTTCTTTTTTGGTTCCGAATTGGTGAACGCTACCGGTGCGGAGTCCCTCAAATGAGTCGCAAGAACGTACGCGTCGCCGTAACGGGCGCGGCCGGCCAAATTGGCTACGCGCTTTTGTTCCGCATCGCTTCCGGACAAATGTTCGGTGCCGACACGGATGTTCATTTGCAATTGCTCGAACTCGAGGCGGCGCTGCCCGCTTTGAACGGCGTTAAAATGGAACTCGACGATTGCGCGTTCCCGCTGCTCAAGTCCGTCACCTGCACCGCCGACATGAACGTGGCCTTCAAGGACATCGACTGGGCTTTGCTGGTTGGTTCCGTGCCCCGCAAGGATGGCATGGAGCGCGCCGATCTGCTCAAGATCAACGGCGGTATTTTCATTAAACAGGGGCAGGCACTCGCTGCGAACGCGAAAAAAGATTGTCGCGTGCTCGTGGTCGGCAACCCCTGCAACACGAACGCGTTCATTTGCAAATCGGCCGCGAAGGGTCTCGACCCGCGCAACTTCTTTGCCATGACGATGCTCGACGAAAACCGCGCCGTTACGCAACTCGCCCAAAAAGCAGGCTGCGATGTAACGGACGTGAAGAAGCTCGCCATCTGGGGCAACCACTCACCCACGATGTACCCAGACTTCTACAACGCGACCATCAAGGGCCGTAAAGCAACGGAAGTGATTACGGACGAAGCTTGGCTCAAGACCACCTTCTGTGAAACCGTTGGCAAACGTGGCGCTGCGATCATCAAGGCGCGCGGTTTGTCCTCGGCCGCTTCGGCTGCCAACGCGGCCGTCGACACCGTCAGAAATTTGGTAACGCCGACGCCCGCGGGCACGGTGTTTTCGGCTGCGGTGAGCTCCGATGGCAGCTACGGAATTCCCGAAGGCATGATGTTCAGCTTCCCGCTTACGAGCGATGGTAAGTCGTGGAAGATTGTGCAGAATCTTGAGATCGCGCCCTTCTCGAAAGAGAAAATTGCGGCGACCCTCAAGGAACTTCAGGAAGAAAAAGACGCGGTAAAAGGTCTGCTGTAGTTCACAGTCTTAAGATTATTTAAGTCAAAAAACGGGCCCGTTTCGGAGTGCAAGCTTCGGAACGGGCCTTGTTGTTTTGTCGGAAACACTTACCCTGGGGCTGGGGGGAGTTTTTCATGACCATTTTTAATTGGAGTTCGCGCGCGCTCGGCCTGCTCATTCTGGGGGGCGCGTTGCCAGCTCATGCCGTGGTTAATTTGAAGTTATCTAAGGCCGAGCGAGCTGCGCTCACCAATCGAGCGCCCGAGGCACGGGCGGGGGAATTCATTGTGAAATTTCGGGCGGGCCGTGTGCGCGCGCGTGCGCAGGTCGTAAATCTTTTGCAGTCGGTTGGTTTGCAGCTCAAGGCCGTGGTGAACGGCACTGAGGGGCTCTACTCCGCTCGTACGCTGACGAAAGCGGTCAGCGCCGAAGTGATCGCGCGCGCGGAGCAATTGGCCGAGGTGGAGTACGTGGAGCCTAACTTTATTTACCGTGCTCTGGGCGCGGCCGAAGTGACCCCGAGCGATAAGGAGTTTCCGAAGATGTGGCCCATGCACAACACTGGGCAAGTCGATGCCATGGGCGAAAAAGGAAAGCTGGGCGCAGATATTTCCGCGCCTAAGGCGTGGGCGCTAGCGAAGGGCTCGCGTGACATCGTCGTGGCGGTCATCGATACGGGTATCGACTACACTCACCCCGACTTGAAGGACAACATTTGGTCCGATCCCGAGCATCCGGAAATTCACGGCCATAACGCCATCGACGGCTCGGACAATTCCATGGACGACAACATGCACGGCTCGCACTGCGCGGGAACCATTGGCGCGAGCGGCGACAATGCCTTGGGCGTAACGGGCATTAACTGGCAGGTGCGGCTGATGGGCGTGAAGTTTTTGGACTCGCAAGGCGGAGGCTCGCTTGAAGATGCCATTAAGGCCATCGACTGGGCCGTGGATCACGGCGCGCGCGTGCTGAGTAACAGCTGGGGTGGTGGAGGTGTGTCGCAGGCTCTGCAAGATGCCATTGCGCGGGCCGGAGCCAAGGGCGTGCTCTTCGTGGCGGCTGCGGGCAACGACCACTTCGATATCGACAGCAAGCCTGTTTATCCGGCGGCGTACAAACTGGATAACTTGATTGCGGTAGCGGCCTCGAACAATCGCGATTTGCTTGCCGACTTCTCGAACTACGGTGTAGCGGGTGTGCACTTGATGGCACCGGGTGATGGAATTCTCTCGACCGTACCGGGTGGAAAGTACGAATTGCTCAGTGGCACTTCCATGGCGTGTCCGCACGTGGCGGGTGCCTCGGCTCTGTTGCTGTCGCGCGAGCCGAGCCTTACTCCGCTGCAAGTGCGTCAACGGCTGATGAGCTCAACCGATAAGTTCCGCGCCCTGCGCCGAAAAATTGCCTCGGCGGGTCGCCTGAATCTCTTCAACTTAGTGGCCAATATTTCGGTGCCGGGCCCCGAGGCAGTGCCCGAAAACGCGTGGTCCGCTATGGTTCCTCAGAGCGTGGCCTCGCCGCATCCGTATGTTGCTTCCACGACGAGCACTTGGACCATCGAGCATCCGGGCGCAAAATTTCTACGCGTGCACTTTGCTAAATTCGAAACCGAATCGGGCTACGACACCGTCCGTGTAACGAGCGAGCAGACGGGCGAGTTAGTGGACAGCCTGACGGGCAAGCTGGCCGACGGATTCTGGACGCAGGAGATCGAAGGTTCCAAAGCAGTTATCGAGCTCAGCGCCGACGACACCTACCAAAGCTTCGGGTTCGAGATCGACGGCTACGAGTTCGTTAACTGAACGTAGAGCAAGCTTATTGCTTAACCGGAACTTTGATCACGAGCCCCGCGCGGATTTGGCGGGGCGAGCGGATGGAATTCAGCCGCTTGATTTCGGCCACCGTGGTGTTGTTCTTCTTGGCTAAATCCCACAGCGTGTCGCCCGCCTGCACGCGGTAAGAACCAGCGGGAACGGGGGCCTCGTTTTTAATGGGCGCGAATCCGCCGCCCTTGCGGGCAATGCGCCGACGGCGAGGCGCTTCTTCTTCCTCGACCTTGTACTTGCGGGCCTTGATCTTATCCAGGTTCGCCGCCACTTTCTCGGCTTCGCCGAGGGGAACGTGCAGTTTATACGGATGGTTGGGTGGTGTGCGTCCCCGCTTGAGTTCGGCGTTCATGAGTTGAATGGTGTCCTTGGGAATGCCCGTGATGTCCGTAACCGAGCGTAAATCGGTGCCGCCCGGGACTTCCACGGTTTCCCACTGCAGAACGCTTTCGTATTCAACGTCCGTGAATCCATACTTAGCCGGATTGCGGGTGATGAGGGCGGCCGCAATAATTTTCGGCGCATAGTTGCGCGTCTCGGCGCGGAAGTTTTTCTTCTTGCGGGCGAGTTCCCAGAAGTTGCGGCTCTTGTCGCGTTTCACGGCGTTTAGCACTTTGCCTTCGCCGGCGTTGTAGCTGGCGGCCGCTAAATACCAGGAACCAAAAATTTGGTGCAGTTCCCGCAGGTATTTGGCAGCGGCGTGCGTAGATTTTTCGATGTCCCGGCGTTCGTCCACCCAGCTGTCTACTTCCAGTCCGTAGCGCTGACCGGTGCTCTTAATGAATTGCCAGGGGCCCACGGCCTTCGCCCGGCTCTTGGCCTTGGGATTAAAGCCGCTTTCGATCATGGCCAGGTAAACCAGGTCTTCCGGGAGCCCCTCTTCGCGCATCACTTTTTGAATGAGCGGACGGTAGCGCGGCGAGCGTTGGAGCCACTTCAAAAAGGCGCCGCGGCCCCGGCCGGTAAAGTAACGTATCCACTGGTCCACGAATTCGTTTTCCACGAGGGGAAAAGTCTTACGGGCGAGAATGTCGGCGCGAATTTCGGCCTCGGGAATTTTGTCGCTAGCTTGGACTTCGCCCAGATCCGTGGGCGTGCCCTCGACCATTTCGGTGTCGCTAGAGTCTTCCTCGTCGCCGCTCCCATCTTCGGTTTCGTCTTCTTCGGTCATGGCCACTTCCCCCTCGGGGGTGGCGGGGGTCTTAGTGTCGGTTATGGAGGGCGCAGGTACGGGATGCTCGGCATCGGCCAGCACGTGCGGTTTGGCTTTGCGGTGGGAGGAGCAGGCGGTGCTTAAGGCACCCAGAAATACGAAACAACAAATCCAGCGAAGTCGGGCCAAAAGATCCTCCTCAGGAACGTGCGGTCAGGCTTCGACTTGTTCGTTCGGGTCGATCCCGAACATGTCCATCTCCGCCACGAGTTCACCAGCGTCTTCGGGATCCATCTGCGCGGAAAACTCGTTCAAATACACAATCATTACTCTGCGGACATCGTCCATAGTCAGAGTCATCGCGCTCAATCCCAGTCTTTGGAGAATGGGATCGATCTCGCCCCGGACCTGCGATTCTTCGAGGCCCGTGAGGCTGATAAGCAGTTGATAAAGTTCGTTACCTTCTTGCTGTGCCATACCCCGAGTCCTCCCCCTGGCCTCGATAACGTTGACGCTAACATGTTTCTAAAAATTCAAAAACTGCGATGCGTCAGGTCAGAGCGTCAAATTTCAGCCGGGGGCGGACCATAGCTATCGTAATCGCTCGACTGCTGATTGCTATAGTTCGCGAAGGTCGTGAGGTGACCGAGCCAGGTAACTTTAACGCCCATCGTAGGACCGCTACGTTGCTTGGCGACGATAATTTCTGCTTCGGTGGGTGCACGTGAGTCGGCTTCGGGGCCACTCTTCTCGCGGTGAATGAACATGACGACGTCGGCATCGGCCTCGATGGAGCCGGAATCCTTAAGGTCCGAAAGTTGCGGCTTGGAGTCGGGACGTTTGGACGATTCCCGGTTCAACTGACTCAGGGCCAGCACGGGAACTTTGAGTTCTTTGGCAATGGCTTTAAGGCCGCCCGTGATAGCGGCAACTTCGAGGGCCCGGTTTTCTACCTGGCCACCCGACTTCATGATCTGAATATAGTCCACCACCACGAGGTCAATCTTGCCGGCGTTCTGTTGGCGCAGCAGCGAGTTCAGTTTGCGGCCCTGGGCGAGCACGTCGTAGGGCGTAACCGAGGAGCGATCGTCGATGTACAGCGGTGCTTCCATCATTTCTTCGGCGGCCTGGAAAATGGCTGAAAAGTCATCCGGCCGCAAATTGCCGCTGCGGAGCCGAGTAGCATCCACGCGGGCTTCGGACGAAATCAAACGCTCCACAACTTCGCCCTGGCTCATCTCGAGCGAGAAGAACAGAACGTTTTTCTTCTGCCGAATCGCCGCATCCTGCATGATGTTACCGGCGAGCGAGGTTTTACCCATACCAGGACGAGCGGCGAGGACAACAAGCTGACCCGGCCGCAGACCCGAAATGCACGAGTCGAGGTCCGTCAGGCCCGTGAGCACCGATTCGGTGGCAACACCCTTGTTGTCGGCGCGGCGACCGAATTCAGCCACGGCCTCTTCGAGGAGGGCGCCCATCTTAACGAGCTGGACGGTGCGCTTTTCTTGCGTGGCGCCCATTACGACGCGCTCTACTTCGGAGACGATGTCGCGCACTTCGCCACCCTGGAGGATAAGCGAGCGGCCAATGTCCAGAGCTTCGGCCACGCGGCGGCGTGCAGCGAGATCGGAAAGGATGCGTGCGTACTCAATCGAGTGCGCCGAGGTTGCGGGCGTGTTGAGAATTTCGCTGAGGTAAGCCGTGCCGCCGATAACTTCGAGTTTGGCGTGGTCCTTGAGCCAGGACTGCACGGTGGTGAGGTCGATGGGAATGTTCTTCGCGCTCAGCGCGATCATTGCGGCGAAAATTTCCTTATGCGCAGGCAAAAAGAAATCTTCGTCCTTGATGATGTTCTGAATTTCGATGAAGGCATCTTGCGAGAGGAAGATGCCGCAGAGAACGGCCCGTTCACGCTGAAGGTCGTGGGGCTTTTCGCCGGGTTGAAACGCAAGTTGTACGCCACGGTCACGGCGTCCGCCGCGACCCGAGCCTACAATGCTTTCAAGATCCAATGCCATGGCAAAGGATCTTAGTTAGTTTCTTCTGCTTCGTCTTTAGCCGGCGTTTCGGGAATCACTTTCAAGGGGATGGAGGCTTTCATGCCGCCAACCAACTTGACGAGAACCGTGTACTCGCCAGCCATCTTGATGGGTTGACCCAAAATGATTTGGCGACGGTCAACGACCGCGCCGCGGGTGGTGAGCTCAGCTTCGATTTCTTTGTTCGTGATGGAACCGAAGAGCTTGCCGTCTTCGCTGACGCGGCGCTTGAGGGTGATTTCCACTTTTTCAAGCAGCGCGAGCGTGCGCTTGGAGTTCTCGCGCTCTTTTTCTTTTTTGGTGGCGAGTTCTTTAGCTTTGTCTTCGAAGCGACGAACGTTCGCAGCGGTCGCCGTTACGGCGAGCTTCTGCGGCAGCAGAAAGTTGCGGGCGTAACCATCGCGCACGTCAACGACGTCGCCGGCTTCGCCGAGGTTCATGTAGCTTTCTTGCATGATGACTTTCATAAGTCCTACTTTCGCTTGTCTAAAAATTACTCAGCGCTGTCTGCGCCCATGTCCATGTCATCGGCCGCTGCTTCTTGGTGCATCGGGCCGTTTGCGTCGCGATCGCCGCCACGGTCGCCGTATTCACGACGGTTGCCGTAACGCGAGCCGCGCTCTTCTTTCCAATCACGGGGACGTTCGCCGCGTTCGGCGATGTCCGTCATGATATTTGCGCGGTACGAATCGTAATCCGTGCCGTCTTCTTTTGTGCGGCAGGTGATTTGGCGTAGCACGAATTCGTTGATCGAGAGGCTGCGGAGCAGCTCATCGATACCTTCAGGCTTGGACTTGAAGCGCATGTAGGTCCATTTTGCGCGCGTGTCTTTGCCGATAATGAACGAGATTTTGGCTTTGCCCCAATCGTCGGAATAGAGCCATTCGCCCTTTCCTTCGTTCGCGATCGCTGCCTTGCAGCGGTCTACGAGTGCCACGAATTTATCTTCGGGCATATCAACTTTGGTGAGGCAGATCGTTTCGTAAGTCTTAAGTTTGTTATCCATAAAGTTTGAGGTCATGGGCCTATCAAAAAGAAAACTGAGGATCAAGGCCGATCTCGGTCTAAGGCCTAGCTATTTTTTGGGGTTCTCGAAGAGGCCATGCCAGTTCTTGGGCGGCGGAGCTTCGAGGGTCATCATTTTCTGGGTTCGTGGATGCCGGAAAGTGATTTTCCGAGCGTGGAGCGCATGGGCATCTAAAATCAGGCGCCGCTCGTAGCCCTGGGGTAGGCGAATGTAGCCACGAATGCCCTTTTCTCCATCGGTGACCGGTTCTAGGTCCTTGAAGGCCATAAAAACGCCCTCATCGGGGTCATAGAGCTTGTCGCCCACAATGCCGCAGCCCAATTGGGTAAGGTGCACCCGAATTTGGTTGGTGCGGCCGGTGAGGGGTTTGCATTCTACGAGCGAAATAGGCCAGGGGCCGCCTTCTTTGCCCTTGGTCATTTCCACCAAGCTCGGCCATTGGGGAGGTTGCCAGTCGGGCGACTCAATCCATTTGGTGCTCAAGGTGTGGTACTTGGTTTTGGCCGTCTTGGAGTCCTTGCCGTTGACCACCTGTTTGATGCGAATTTTGCTTTGGTCTGGTTTGGCGGTGCCGATGGGGGCATCCACCATGCCCGATACGGGCTTGGGCCGGCCCCAGGCCAGGGCCCAGTAAGTCTTGTCGACCTCGCCATTAAAGAACTGCCAGTACATCTTATCTTTGCCGAGGGGGGTCTTGGATAGGACGCACAGGCCGCTCGTTTCGCGGTCTAGGCGATGGGCCAAGATAAGGAATTTCAAGCCCGTTTGCTTAGCCAGAACGTGAATCAGCGTGTTGCGCAGGTAACGGCCCGTAGGGTGAACGGGAATGTGGGGGGGCTTGTTCACGATGAGGAGGTCTTCATCCTGATAAATGATGGGAATTTGGGTGGGGACTTTGGGTTCGGGTTTTCTCATGGCGAAGTATTGGACGAGGTCTCCTCGGACCAGGATTTGTTCGGGCAGGGCGGTCTGTCCGTTGACGAGCACGTCACGCGTCTCGATCGACGTGCGCCATTGTTCATCGTTGAAGTAAGTGAAGCGCTGGCAAAGGAAGGTTACTAGGGGGCGCCCCTCCATATGCGGTCCGATAAAGGAGCGGTAGGCGACTTGATTGCCGGCCATTTCGGATTCGGTGCGCATGCGTGCCCTCCCTATACCAGATTTCATGACGCAACTTAAACGCAGAGTGGCGATCCGCCCGATGCCAGAGCTCCGTCATTCTCTCCCGACTACAGATATGTTAAGAAAAATGAATGATTCTCGAAGTCCACGTCCCGACTCCCGCCCAACGGGTGATTGACCAGGCCGTGGCCGTATTGCAGCGGGGCGGGATTATCGCGTTCCCGACCGACTCCGGGTACGCCCTGGGCTGCGACCTTTACAATAAAAAGGCGATTGATCGCATTATCGCGGCCAAACAGCGCGATCCCAAGAAGCCCCTGAGTTTTATTTGCGCCGACCTTAAAGAACTCTCGCAATTCGCCGTGGTGAGCGACAAGGCTTACCGGGATATGCGCCGTCTTTTGCCGGGGCCCTACACCTTTGTTTTGCCTGCGACCAAGATGGTGCCGCGCCTGCTTATTAGCCGTCGTAGCAGCGTGGGCATCCGCATTCCGGGTCACGTTGTTCCGCAAACTATTGTGGTGGGGCTCAAGCATCCCATCATTGGTACCTCCTGCACGGATTCGGATGGGGAACCCCTTTCGACGGCGCAGGAAATTCAGAAGCGCCTGGGTAAGCGCGTTGATTTAATTTTGGATGGAGGCCCGATTTCGTCGGAACCCTCCACGGTGATCGACTTTACGGCTCCGGAGCCCGTCATTATTCGGGTGGGCAAGGGTGACGTCTCGTCGTTCGCTATCAAGGATGGACAAGGCGCTTAGCGCGCTTTATCCCGGAGCCCCTTCTCATGACAGAAATCCTTCGCACTCGCGCAGAAATTCACCTGAGCCGCAAACTCTTCCATGTGCTTTCGGGCACGGCCATTATGCTGCTCTTTGTGAACACCTTCACCCGCATGGAGTCCATCGTGCTTATGGCGATGGGCGCAGCCATTTTTGTCGTGCTCGATCTTATGCGCCTGAGCATTCCGGCCATGAATCGGATTGCCCTTAAAGTGTGGGGCCCCCTGATGCGCGAAGGTGAGCACACGGGCCCCAGCGCTCAGCTCTACTATCTATTCGGTTTGACCTGGGCAGTTTGCGTATTGCCTAAACCCATTGCGGTGCAGGCTATTTTGACCCTGGCCTGGATGGACCCGATGGCGGCTATTTTTGGTATTCGCTTTGGCCGGCTTCGTTGGAATTCAGTTTTGCACACGTCAGTGAGTCTGGGGGCTAAAACAATCGAAGGTAGTTGTGCGGGCTTTTTGGCCGGTTTTCTAGCGGGCGTTATTGCCTGGACTGGTCCGTGGGCAGCGGTATCCATGAACGGTGGTCTTTGGTGGCCATCCCCTTTGCGCATCTTGATTCTCTCCAGCGCTGGGGCCCTCGTCGGTTTGATTGCCGAAGCGTGGCCTACGCAATGGGACGACAATGTGAATATTCCGTTTTGGAGTGGGCTGGCCGTATGGGTTGTGGCCTTGCTGACCGGAACGCCCCTGAGGTTTTTGTAAATGAATTTTGCTCGTTGCCTGTGTTTGGTTTTGTGTTTGTCGGCTCTGCCCGCTCAGGCGGCCAAAGTTGAAGCTGCGAAACAGTTCATGACGGGTTTGGTGGATTTGGCCAGAACCTCCAAGAGCACGGAAGGAAAAGTTAGTGCGGAGTCTTCCCGTCGGGTGAAGGCGCTTTCCGATCAAATCGATTTTGCGGCGCTTGCGCGTAAGTCGTTGGGATCGCGGTGGCAAAAATTTGCGGATTCCGAGCGCAAAGATTTTTTGCGCACCCTGCAGGAACTTTTGGAAGTGGTGGTGTATCCGGCCGCCAAGCGGATCGCGATGGGTCCGGATGGATTTGTCTACAGCGAATCGGCCGACCGGGTGGGCGTTGAGGGTAAAATTGAGCGCGAAAAAAATGGCGAAGTTTTAACTCAGGACCTGGAAGTCACGCTCATTTTTGGTGGCAACGGAAAAATCGCCGATGCCGTTATCGAGGACGAAATGGTGTCGGCCAATTTGAAGCGCCAATTTGATAGCGCGCTCAAAAAGGAAAGCTTTGCGAGTATTATTCAAAAGATGAAGAAGCGTGTGGTCGAGGCGCGTAAATGAGTGCACGTCACGCGCTCCTAGGCTTGGCGACCCTTAGTTGCTTAGCTCGTGCGCAAACGGCCCTTCCGGAAGCACCTCGGCGCTCGCTGCAGGAATTCATGGACCTGGCGGAAAAGCAGGGACCGCAGCTCGATGAACAGCGGGGCAAAATAGAATTTGCCAGCGCGCGAGAAGAATACGCACGCAGCAAAGGACTGCCCTTCGGTAAAATTGAAACACTTTTGGCTCCGGCTCCCGCCGTGGAAGGTGATGCCGTTCACACGCGGGTCAATTGGGACAAGTGGGGCCCGTGGTCGTCGAGCGCGGTGGAATTAGTTCAGCCGCTTTACACCTTTGGAGCAATTTCCAGCGGCAAGCGCGCCGCGCGGGCGGGCCGCGAAGCTGAAGAAATGCTCTTGGAAAAAGAAAAGTGGGCCCTGCGTCTGGAAGTAGCCCAGTACTATTACGGCTATCAGTTGGCTTTTGAGCTGTCGGATTTGGGCGATGGCGTGGTGGAAGACTTGCAGAAAGCTTACGACAAGGCGCGCAAGCGGGCTTCGCGTTCGGATATCGACAAGCTAAGCATCTACTTGAACGAGGCCAAGGCGCGTGTCTTGGAAGCTCGTAAGGGGATGGACCAGGCCCGGGCCGCGATGGCTTGGAAGATCGGTCGCTATGGTCAAGAGGTTGCGAGGTGGGATCATGCCAATTTGCAACGGCGTCCGTTTGCGCTTCAGTCGCTCGATACGTACAAGAAAATCTGCATTGAACATCGCCCCGAACTTAAGGCGCTGCAAAAAAACGAGGAGGCTAAGCTGGCGCTCGTCGATGTGCAAACGGGACTGAGCTATCCGTCGCTTTTCGTGGCGGGTCGCGCGGGTTACGCGATTGCTCCGCACTGGACGAAAACCGACAGCTCCTTCCTGAACGACACGGGCAACTATTTGTCCGGTGGTTTGGGCGTGGGACTGCGTTGGGATTTGGGCCTTTTTGAACGGAGCGCAGAACGCTCGCAAGCGCGGGCCGAAGTGTTGGAAGCGCAAGGGCGCCATCGGCACTGGTCCATGGCCATTCTGGTGGAAGTGGAAAAAAATTATCTGGATTTGAAGCAGGCGCAAGAGGCCTTTGATTTGCGCGAAGCCTCGGCGCTCGTGGCGAAACGTGGCTTTCGCGATTTAGCCGTGGCCTACACGCTTGGGACTTCGACGGATGCTAAGGGATTGCTCGAGGCTATGGGCCAGCACGTTGTGGCCGAGAAAAATCGCCTAGAGGCGATCTATGAATTCAACATGGCCGTGAATCGCCTGGAGCAATCCATCGGCCAAGTTTTGTAGCAAAGAGTTTGCTTAGCTTAGGCGGCCGGGGTGCCGCCGCCCTTTTTCTTTTTCCAAATCAAGTAACCAACGGCCGCAAGCGCAACGAGAATGCCGGCGATTTGCATGGTGTCCATGCCTTTGCCGTCTTTGCCCTTGTCGGATTCCATAGTGGGCGCCAAACGGCCGGGGCCGGCCGTGCGGGATTTAGACATGATGGGCCCGGAGTTGGACTTCATGGCGTCCGCGAAAGCTTTGGGGTCGAAATGAATTTCGAGCGAGTCCACCATTTGGTCCAGCACCGCGGAGTATTTGGGATAAACCGATTCGGCCACGGAGTAGGTGAGCATGCCGGCGACTTTTTCTTTGATGGACGCAATGTAGCGCGTGAAGAAGCCGGGGATTTCCGAACCTAAATGGAGCGAGTCGATCCAGGGCTGACCTTTGATTTCCCGACGGCGAGTGTACTTTACTTGGCTCTCGTAGGAGTTGCCGAGCAAGTCGCGCATGGGGCGCGTGGCTTTCAGGGTGGATTCGTACTTCTCGAAGGTGTCGTCCGTTTCGTTGACCGCTTTGGTTACGATGATGACGATGGCCTCGGAGCGTTCGGATAGATTGTCCGGTTGGCAGACCCAATCCATTTCCTCTTGTTTGCAATCCCAGTTCGGCGGCAGCTGCACGCTCATGAACTGAGTGCTGAAGGGCTTGGCGCCGGCCAGCGATGCGGACAACCCGAGGACGATGAATGCGCTTTTGGATAAAAGTCTGCTCATCCCTCTATTTAAGCTTAAGATCCTTGAATTCAAAATCACCCATGGGATTCACATGGAAGCCACTAACCCTCTGCGTTACCAAATGGAGGTTGGTTTGGCTGAGAAGGGGAATGATGGCGACTTGGTCTTCGAGGAGAATTTTTTGGGCCTTGTCGTAGGCGCTGGCACGCTCGGCGTCCGTAGCGCGTTTGGCGGCGTTGGCAACGAGGGAATCGTAGATTTTGTCGCACATCGCAGTGAAGTTGTTGCCCGAGCCACAGGTGAAGAGATTCATGAAGGTGTCGGGATCGGGGTAGTCCGCGCCCCAGCTCATACGCCACATGGCGGGAGCTTTGCTCTTCAGGGTCTTTAGGTAAACCTTCCACTCTTGGTTGTTGAGTTGAATGTCTACACCCAGAACTTTTTTCCACTGGCTCTGCAGGTTCTCGGCGATGATTTTATTAAAGTCTTTCTGGTCGAACCAGAGCTCGAGTTTGGTGGGGCGATTGGGGAGTTCGGCCCAAAGTTTTTTAGCCGCTTCGGGATTGTAGTCGATGCCGCGGTTTTCGCTGTAGGCGAGGAGGCCGGGTAGCACCCAGGATTTAATCATGTTGATCATGGGATCGAGCGACTTGATGGATTTGATCTCTTTGCGGTCAATCGCCATGGCTAGAGCGCGGCGTACCCGCACGTCGCTCACTTGCGGATCCTTCACGTTAAAACCAATGTAGAAACCGCGGAACCAGGGCGAAATCACAAATTCTTTACGTTGCGCGAGGGTGGATACTTGAACGGGCGGGAGGTCACGCACGATGTCGAGGGCACCGTTCTCAAAGAGGGCCACGGCCGTGGAGTCTTCCTTGACGATACGAAACTCCGCTTTGGCGGGCATGGCGGGATCGGTGGGCAGCGAATAGTTTGGGTTTTTCTCGAGCAACACTTTGGAGTCGTGATCCCATTGCTTAAGCACGTAAGCTCCGGCCGAAACAAAGTACGCAGGGTCCGTCCACTTGTCGCCGTACTTCTCAATGAGATCCTTGCGAATGGGGAAGGTGACCCAGAAGCTGGGCACGTAAATCCAGTAGGCCACCGGTGAGCGCAGAGTAACGATGAGTGTTTGCGCATCGGCGGCTTTAACGCCCACGTCAGCGAAGTTTTTAACGCTGCCCTTTTGGAAGGCTTCGGCGTTCTTTACGTCGAAGAGAAAGTAGGCGTATTCGGAACCGGTTTTGGGATCGAGCACTCGCTGCCAGGCATCAACAAAGTGCTGGGCCGTGAGGGCTTGTCCATCGCTCCACTTTAAATTGGCGCGGAGTTTGAAGGTGTAGGTCTGGCCATCGGGGCTGATGGTCCACGATTCTGCAAAGCAGGGCTGAATTTTGGCTTCGCCGTCCTGACGCACGAGCCCTTCCTGCAAGTTTTGAATGACTTCCTTGGAAATGTTGTCGGTGGCGAGACCCCAGTCGAGAGTGGGCGGCTCGGTCGGCAGGCGCATGCGAAGTGTGTCCTTAGGCGCGGCCTTTTTGGTGCAACCCGAAAGGGCGAGGCTGGAGACGGAGGCGAAGAGGAAAAACCGGACAACGTTTTTAAAGCTCATAGCTGCGAAGCTATCGCGGCTCCGTTGGCGGGTGCAAGTTGGGTGGGGACTTTTTATGTTAGTTTAGAGGAATGATGCTGATTACGCATATTTTGGTGGCGGGTCTGGCCTTGGAGCATGCGTGGTTCCTAGTTCTCGAGATGTTTCTTTGGACTAAGCCCATCGGGTTGAAGGTGTTTCGGCAGTCGGCCGAACAAGCGAGGGCCTCGGCAGTGCTGGCAGCTAATCAGGGTCTTTACAATGGATTCCTGGCGGCCGGTTTGGCGTGGAGTTTGTGGGCACCGGCGGATCTTGCCCGATCACTACAAATTTTCTTCTTGGGCTGTGTGAGTGTGGCCGGCGTCTTTGGTGCCTGCACGGTGAGCCGGCGCATTTTTTGGATTCAGGCTTTGCCGGCCCTCGTGGCGCTGGCCGCCGTGTTTATAGTCTAGCCTTGCCGTCGCAATATTCGTTCCGCAGCTCTCGCATTTTTCTTCTGCCTTGGCCCCGGATGCAACCACGACCGGGCGCCAAGTGCTGCGGTCTTACTTGCCTTTGCGCTGCGTGATTGGCACGTAGTCCGTTTTGGTGGGACCCGTGTAGATCTGGCGCGGGCGACCAATCTTGGTGGTGCCGCTCTCGTTCATTTCTTTCCAGTTCGCGATCCATCCGGGCAAACGGCCCAGCGCAAACATGCCCGTGAACATGTTCGTGGGAATGTTCAGCGCGCTGTAAATAATGCCGCTGTAGAAGTCCACGTTGGGGTAGAGCTTTTTCTCGATGAAGTACGAATCCTTCAAGGCCGCTTCTTCGAGCTTCATGGCAATTTCAAGCAGGGGGTTGTGCACGCCCAGTTTTTGAAGAACCTTGTGACAGGCTTTTTTGATGATCGAAGCGCGCGGATCAAAGTTTTTGTACACGCGGTGACCAAAGCCCATGAGTTTGAACGAGGAGTTTTTGTCTTTTGCGAGTGCAACGTACTTAGCTACGTCGCCGCCGCCGCGCTGAATTTCTTCTAACATTTCCATAACGGCCTGGTTGGCGCCGCCGTGGAGCGGGCCCCACAGCGCGCAAATGCCGCCAGAGATGGACGCAAACAAGTTTGCCGCCGAGCTACCAATGAGGCGCACCGTAGAGGTGCTGCAGTTTTGTTCGTGATCGGCGTGCAAAATGAGCAGCAGGTTCAGCGCTTCGGCAATTTCCGGCGCCACTTGGTAATCTTCGGAGGGCACGGCGAACATCATGCGTAAAAAGTTGGAGCAGTAGTCCAAATCGTTACGCGGAAAAATCCGCGGCTGGCCAATGGAGGTTTTGTAGGCGTACGCGGCGATGGTGGGCAACTTGGCCATGAGTCGCGTGATGCTGATTTGCACTTGTTCGGGATCCGCGGGATCCAGCGACTCCGGATAGAAGGTAGACAAGGCGCAAACCACCGAGCTCAACACCGCCATGGGGTGCGCGCTGCGCGGAAAGCCGTCGTAGAGTTTAACGAGGTCTTCGCGCAGCAAGGTGTGGCGCGTGATTTCGCTTTTGAATTTATCAAGTTCTTGTTGCGTGGGCAGGTGGCCGTAAATCAGCAAGTAGCTGACTTCGATGAACGTAGATTTTTCGGCGAGTTGTTCGATGGGAATCCCGCGGTACCGCAGAATGCCCTCTTCGCCGTCCAAGAATGTAATGGCGCTCTGGCAACTCGACGTGTTCGCGTAGCCATTGTCCATGGTGATGTAGCCCGTCTTGGTGCGGAGGGCGGAAATATCGAAGGCCTTTTCGTTTTCGCTCCCTTTGATTACGGGGAACTCAAAAGATTTGCCATCCACTTCAACTTTTACGGGTTTCTCGCTCATGCCGGCCTATTCGGCAGAAAATTGACGGATCTTGAGTAAAAACTTTGGAATCTATCTTCCGCGGAGCATGGGATCGAGTTTATCGCGCAGGTGATCGCCCAAAATATTGAATGAGAGCATCGTTAGGAAGATGGCTAGGCCCGGAAAAATCGTGAGGTAAGGATAAATTTGCAGTGCGCGCCAACCCTCGTCGGCAAGGATGCCCCAACTTGGCATGGGCGGCCGTAGTCCCACGCCCAGAAAACTCAAAAAGGCTTCGGCCAGCACGTTCGTGGGAATTTGGTAGCTGAGTTCAACAATTACGGGGCCCATGCAGTTGGGAAGAATATGTTTCCAAATGAGCTGCAGCGAAGGCACGCCCAGGGAGCGCGCGGCTTCGACAAAGGGGCGACCCTTCCAGCTCAAAATTTGCGCGCGAACTAAACGCGCGGTGCCCAGCCAGCCGGTGGCCGTGAGGGCAATAAAAATACCGAGCAGTCCGCGGCCAAAAATCAGCATTACCAGAATCATGATGATGAGCGACGGCAGCGTATAGAGAATATCGATGAAACGCATGATGGTCCTGTCGATCCAGCCGCCTACGTAGCCGGCTATGGTTCCGACGAACACTCCAATGAGCACCGAGCTCACCGCGGTAAAAAGCGCCACGGACATGCTCACGCGGCAGCCGTAAACCAGGCGACTGAACAAATCGCGGCCGAGGGCATCGGTCCCAAAAAAATGATGGTGTGAAGGACCAACAAAGGCGCCGGCCACATCCTGCAGATCGTAATCGTAGGGGGCAATCCATGGCGCGAGCAAGCTCACCACTGCGATGATAACGACAAAGCCGAGCGAAATTTTAACCGGCCACTTCATCCGGGCTCCTTCGCAAGCCGAATCCGCGGATCGACGAGAGTGTAGAGCATGTCGATAACCAGGTTCACGAACACGAGCATAGCGGCGTAGAGAATCGTAACGCCCATGACGAGCGGATAATCGCGGTTGTTCACGGCCTGAATGAAGTGCGAGGCCAGACCCGGAATAGAGAACACGTATTCAATCACGAAGGAGCCCGTCAGCACCGTGGCGCTTAGGGGGCCCAGAACAGTGAGGACGGGTAACAGGGCATTGCGGAGCACGTGCACCAGCAAAACACGCAGCGGGTGCAAGCCCTTCGCGCGTGCCGTGCGTACGTAGTCTAGGTACAAGACCTCGAGCACCGAAGAGCGCGTCATGCGCGCTAGAATCGCGGCCGGTCGCAATCCCAGCACGATGGCCGGCAGAACCTTGTGCTCGGGGCCATCCCAGAGCGCCGCTGGAAACCAGCCTAAGGTTTGGGCGAAAACGAGGATGGCGAGTGCGGCCACCAAAAAACTGGGCAGCGAAACGCCCGAAATGGCAACGAGCATAGCGGTAAAATCCAGGGTCGTGCCACGAAAGGCGGCGGCCATAATCCCCATGCTCACCCCCAGCACCACGGCCAGCGCTAGGGCGTACATGCCCAGCTCAAAGGAAACTGGAAAACTCTCAGCAACAATGTCATTCACGCTGCGGCCGATAAATTTAATGGAAGGCCCCATGTCGAAGTGCAGCACGAGGTCGCGCATGTAGAGACCGAATTGATCGTACCAGGGAAGATCCAGTCGGAATTTGGCGTTTAGGGCGGCCAGAACTTCGGGCGGTACAGCCTTGTCGCCATCGAAGGGCCCTCCGGGGACCAATTTCATGAGCAAGAAGGTTAAAAGCGAGATCGCCAGCAGAGTGAGCAGAGCGGAGGCGATGAGCTTCAGAGTTCGGGTCATGGGAAGCCCTTACTTACTCAGGATCTTGAGGCTTTGAAAGAGCGAAGGACTTAAAGAGGCTTCGGCAGTTTTGAAGGGAAATTCGGCCGAGTCGTCCAGGGTCAGCGGCAAAGGAAGCCAGGCCAGCACGAGGGCTCGGTCGGGCAGGCTTCCACCCGTCCATAGTGCGTGACAATAGAGAGGAGTTTCTCGGCTAACGTCTACATCGCCAGGCTCGGAGAGCAACTGACGGGTTTTAATCCAACGTCTTAGATAGGTGCAGGCTTCCTTCTCCAGGGTATCGGCTTGCGGGGGAACGATCACATCGATGAGCGGTAGTTTGAGCACGCTTTTGCCGGCGGATGCGTTCGGCAGGAGCAGCTCCAGCGAGGGACGTAGCAGTGTGGGAGATTTAACTTTGGCCAGGAAATCGCGCAGCGGCACGAGCACCGAACCCATTTGTGAATCCATCGGACTGGGGGAGTTGCGGCTTGTCTGTAGGAGGAGGGCCACCGCGCCCTTGTTGGAAGCGGCCGCCAGCCATGCCGCTAGTGTGGGGGGGCGGAGTCGTGTTTCTGGTTGTACTTCTGCGGGATGAAAAAGAATGTCGGGCAACTCGGGGGTTCGTGACTTGAGCAGGGTGGGACTGGCGTGAATGTACAGGCCAGCCCCTTCAGGGAGACGGAGCCTGGTGAAGGCGGTGGGGGGAGTGCCTTTGGAGGGGCACTCGTGCTCTCGGTAGTTGAGTCGCGCGGTCGTTGAGGAAGTGCAAGTGGCGGTTCCCGTGGGGTTGGCCTTCAAAAAGGCAGGGCAGTCGGTGGTGAGTCCCGCAAAATCAATGTTGATGGCGCCGTCCGAATCGCAGGACCAGGCCAGATTAGGAATGCGTGAGAGGCGTGGCTGAAGAAGTTCTAAAATCCACTCGCTCCGGGCGTCGGGCGATGCGGGCAAGGATGCCAGCGAGAGGGCCGTGGGCATGGGTGGAGGCGTAGGAAGGGGGGGATTGTTCTTGCGGGTGCAGGCCGAGAGTGCCGCAACGACCAGGAGGGCAAAAAATGTGCGGGCCTCACACGGCGACATGGGAATCAGGGCGAAATCTCGACGCTTAGTTCGTCTGCCTTAAGGTAGCCGAGCTCTTCGCGAATGGTGCGTTCTTTGGCTACCCTCGACGCACGAAAATGTTGTGTCTCATTTTGCAGCGCCACAATTTTTGCCTGGAGTTCGTGGCTGCGAGCTTCGAGACGCCGGGCTTCTTGCTTCAGGAGCACCCAGTGCACAAATCCATTGGGACCCATCAGGTTCATGGCGGCCAAAAAGCCGGCCGTGACGAGGTAGAACTTCACCGTCCACTGCGAGGGATGGAATAAATCTACCGAAGGGCGCTTCATGGTCTTAGCCTCCGAGATTTATTTTCCCACAGAAGGCGCTTTTTCGCGAATGGGTGGGTACTGACGCACCACCACTGTATTCGTGGTACCCACCTGCAGCGAGGTGGGAATGCCGGCGGTTAGGACGGCCAGCTCTCCATGGCGAATCAGGCCTAATTTGCCCAAGGCTTCGATGAGGTCGTCGAAGGCGGAGTAATCTTGCAGCTTCATTTCTTGCCACGGAATGACCGAAACCCCCCAGCTAAGGCTCAGTTGGCGACGGACTTTTTCGCTTTCGGCGAAGGCGAAGATCGGCATTTGCGGGCGGTACTTCGACAGCAGGCGTGCGGCCATGCCGCTGCGGGTAAGGCAGGCCATGCAGCGTGCGTGCAGACTGGCGGCCAAAGTGGTGGCGGCAAACTCGATGGCTTCGGAAATCGCGAGGGGTTTGTTGCTTTCGTCGCTCGAGCTGCCATCCGGCGAGCTGCGTGTGAAGTCTTTGGCGCCAAAAGTTTCGGCGCCCAGAATAATGTTCGCCATGGTCTTCACCGCGTCGAAAGGATTTTTGCCGGTGGCCGTTTCGTTCGAAAGCATCAGTGCATCGGAACCGTCCAGCACGGCGTTCGCTACGTCGCTCGCTTCGGCGCGACTCGGTGTGGGGTTGTCGATCATGCTCATGAGCATTTGGGTGGCGGTGATCACGGGCTTGCCGGCGCGGCGAGCTTTTTGAATGAGTCGCTTTTGCACGATGGGCACGTTTTCGTTGCCGATTTCAACGCCCAGATCCCCGCGGGCCACCATGATGCCATCGGAGGCGGCAAGAATTTCGTCGATGTTGGCGATGGCTTCGCCCAATTCAATTTTGGCGACGACTTGCACGCCCTGTTTCTTTTGGTCAAGAAAAGTTTTGAGTTGGCGCACATCGCGGCCGGTGCGCACGAAGCTCATGGCCAGAAAGTCCACGTCTTGTTCCAGGCCGAAGAGCACGTCGTCCCAGTCTTTCTCCGTCACGCCCAGAGTGGTGAGCCGAGCACCGGGCATGTTGACGCCCTTGTTGGTGCCGAGCATGGCCCCGTGTTCAACGGCGGCGCGGATGAGGTTTTGGTCGGGCCATTTTTCCGTTACGCGCATGCGCACGAGGCCGTCGTCAAAGAGCAGCGCATCGCCCGGGCGCAGGTCGAGTGCTAGACGGGGATACGAAATGGAGATGGGTTTTTCGCGACTGCCATCGCCCGAGTGGGGCGCCCCAATTTCGAGGCCGCAAAAGTGGAGCTCTTGTCCGGCCTTCAGGGGAATGTTCGAAACCGAGGCGCCGGTGGCGTCGAAGAGTTTTCCGGTGCGAATTTTGGGGCCCTGCAAGTCGCCCAAAATAGCCACGGGCACTTGCGTGATGCGCGAGGCTTCGCGAATCCACTTGATGGCCTGAGCGTGGCTTTCGAAGCTGCCGTGGGAAAAGTTAAGGCGGGCTACGTCCATGCCGGCTTCGATGAGCTGAACGATGGAGTCCAGGCCCGCTACGGCAGGCCCAAGGGTGCAAACGATTTTGGCGCGACGGCTAGGATTTCGCATAGCGAACATTCCTAGCAGGCTTGGGGAACGATGTCAGATCATGATGAAGTCAACAAAGTAGACTTCACGCACCACACCGTTGCTGGCGGGAGAGTGCCCCTTCTTTTCGCCCTTCTCGTTAGCCGAGATAATCTCGTTGAGGGCATCCCGAATGACGTCTTTCATGAGGAGCTTGCCGTGGAGCTTTTCGGCGTCCGAAAAGTTAACGGTTGAAAGGAGGTCGATGACCCGGCTTCGAATGGCGGGCATACGGGCTTGAATTTTAGCGGCGACTTCGGGGTCGCTCACTTCGACTTGGATTTTCGTCTTAATGGTGTGGTGCTGGGGCAAGTTCACGGCAAAATCCTTGAACTCGACGAATTGAATGTTGTTGTCATCGTCCCGGATGGAGGCGATGGCGCGCTCCTTCAGGGTCGACTCGCGAAGATCCACTTTGCGGGGAGTCAGCGCAACCTTGGCAATGAGACCGCCCGCAGCCAGCACGATCAGCAACTGTCCGCTGATGGCGAGCAGAAGGGGATCGAATTTCTTTTTGGCGGGTGCGGCGCCTTCTTCGCCCTCGGGGGCGCCTTCGGCGGATTTTGCTTCTTCAGCCATACTGGCTAAATCTCCTAAAACGTACCACTGAGCCCCCGCGTCGCTTGCTCTAACCCGCCTACATGCTCAATACGACGCAGTGCAACAATAACCTCATACTACTGGATTCCTCGGCGGATGGGTGTGAAGATTCGTTGAAGCCATGATGAAACCCGAAGTTGCCAGTCCTCGTTCCCAAGCTCCTGCTTTTTGGGACATTTTCGTGCTCAAGGAGGACGGGCGTTGGGTGGGGATGCGGGCGCCTTGGAAGTCTTTCCGGCGCGTTTTGACCCTGCTAACCCTCCTCTTTTTGTTTTCGGGTCTGGGGCTTTCGGGCTGGATGCTTTCGCGCTGGCAAGCTGGTCGTCTTGACCGCCAACTTAGTTTGGAACGGCTTAAATCTGTTTCTCTGGAGAACCAGCTGGGCGAGCTTCGCAAAGCACCGCAGGGTGCAGCGAAGAACGTGGATCTGGCTTCGGTCACCCTTTTTCCGACGCTCGGGAACGAAGACTTTTCGCCCAGCGGCTTGGCGGTGGAGTCGCCCCAATTTGCTTACGATCCCGTGGCGCACGAATTTCGTTTGAGCTTTGAACTCGTTCGCCAGGGGCCGCGCGACAGTCCAGCTCGTTACTTTTGGATCGTGTTGCTCCACGGTTCTCAGGGAGTGCTCTCGTTTCCGCCTGCGCTGGCGAGCCGCGCTGGTGAATCGCTACAATTTCACAAGGGCCAGGCCCTGGACGACGTAAAAATTCGCCGTTCCGTGGCGGCCCGTTTTAAAGTGCAGGAGTTTTTCGAGGCTGGTGGCACGGAGCCCGTCTACACCACGCTGTTGTTGTACGACGCTAAGGGCTCGCTCGCGTACCGCAAACGCCAGGAAATTTCGTACCAACGGGCCGCGCGCCCCGAAGGCAAGGAGGACCGGTGAAAGATCTTGTCCAGGATTTGCCCTTCTGGCAGTCGCTCGAAATTCTCGATGGTCACCACTGGATTAGCCACGACTTTAAGGGGCGTGGAGATTTTGAGTTCTCCGGAAATTTGCGCCTCTCGGGTGAATGGCGCGGCACGATTCACTCCAGCGCCGCGGGCGCGCAGCTGCATGTGCTGAAGTCGGCCGTGGTGGCGGGAGTGATTCGCGTGGATCGTTTGTCCGTCGAGGGACACCTAGATGACATCGATATCGAAGTCGAATGGCTGCGCATCATGCCCGGAGCTCGCGTGTCGGGCCGCATTCGTGCGAAGACTTTGATTGTGGATGAAGGCGCCCTCTTGCAGGGGCGCATCGTGGCGCGGACTTCGAACGGCTAGTTGTTCAAAGACAAACTAAAGCCCAGCAGATCGGGTTGAATAGTGCGGTAGCGTAGGTGCTGCGCAAAAATACGAGCGGAATCCACGTCCGGTGCGTAAATCACTTTAGGCATTCCCTGATAAACCCACTTAATGCAAAAACGTCCCGGGCCCTGGGCGTTGCGCTGGGGCTCGAGCAAAATATTCTCGGCAAAGTTGCTCTCGGCAAAATTAATGAGCGGGAGCGAAAGCTGATGGCGGTTTAAATAGGCCAGGCTTTCGCCCCAACTTTTAAAAACGTGAATTGAAAGCAATCCAAAGCTGTTTTGTCCGTAGAGCAGGATTCCGTCGGGACGCAGGGTTAAGCGCACGTTGTGAACGGGGGCTCCGTCGCGCGCGCTCACAAGCAACGCTACTCCGGCCGCATTGAGGGCCATGAAAATCCAAAGAAGGCGCATAAAGCGTTTCATAGTGTCTCCCTAAGGGCTGCAAGTTTGGGGCCCGGGAATGACAAAAAAGCCATAATAAAAACAGTTTGTTATGTGTCCATTGGGGGTTTGTTCCAAGAAGAGTTGTCACGGATCCTGACCGCTGTCCAAGACCTCGACAGCTCGGGAGTGGGCCCTTATCGTGGAGCCATGAAATCGGCCGGGACATGGGTGTGGTACGTTGGGCGGGCTTTGCAGGTTTTGGGCTTGGTGACGGTGGGCGGTGCCCTCGTGGTCGGGCTGCAGACCAACGACTCGCGACAAGAAATGACGTTTCTCGGCATCGGCGCCGCAGAATTTTTACTGGGTGTGCTCTGTTTGAAGGGATCGGCGACCGAATGATTATTGCGGGCATCGATCCCGGATCGCAGCGCACGGGCTACGCCGTGGTGGAATCGCGGGGCGCCGGCCTCATTATTCACGACGTGGGCGTTTGGAATCTGGTGCAGGCCACGGGCACACCGCGGCCATCGCTCGGAGCACGGCTCGAAATTTTGGCCGATCAGGCGCGCGAATTTTTTGCCAAATGGAATCCGCAGGTGATCGGGTTTGAAAAAGCCGTGGCCTTTAAAAACATCAGCTCGGCCTTTGTGCTGAGCGAGGCGCGTGGTGTGGTGCGGTTGGCCGCTTACGAAACTTTGGGCTCCGCTGATCTGCGCTTGGTGGAGCTGAGTCCTACCTCGGTCAAAAAGGAGGCGGCCAGTTTTGGTTTGTCCTCGAAGGGCGGCGTGCGCAAGGGACTTGCGCTGCGCTTTCCTAATTTAGAAACTCTGCTGGGTGACCAGGATTTGAGTTCGGACGCATTTGATGCTTTGGCTATAGCTTGGACGGCCTGGGTACTGAAGGGCCGCTACCGCACGAGGGAGCCACATGAGCAGCACGGGATCTAGATTTGCCCTCTTCGGAGAGGCGCCGGCCGAATGGAACCAAGTGGGATTGCTTTCCGAATCGCAGGTGGCCGTGCGTTTGACGAGCGGCGAGGGCTTCATTGTGGAGGTTCTCTCGCGTGCTTTTCGTGAGCGTTTGCTGGCGGGTGCTCCCCAATGGATTTTCACGGCGCATATCGTGCGCGAAGATGCCGATTTGCTCTATGGTTTTGCTACCGTCGCAGAGCGCGCGCTCTTCTACGAGGTGCGCGAAATCGATTCGATTGGTCCCAAAACGGCCGCGCAAATTCTGGGGGCCCTCGAAGCTCGCCAGATTTCAGAACTCGCGCAGGGGCGTAGTTTGGGTGGCGTAAAAATTACGGGCGTCGGGCCGAAGACGCTCGAAAAATTGGGCCACGGACTCAAATCTCGGCGCGACAACGTGCTCGCGATTTTGACTTCGATGGGGGCGACCACCTCGCCGGCCGAAGCGCGTGCGCAGTCGTTCGAAGCCTCGGGCTCCGAGCCGCCCTCGGCGCTCGTGGCGGGTCTAGAAAAATTAGGCTTGCGCCGCGAAGATGTGGTGCGCATTTATCGCGATTTGAGCAGCGAAGACGCCAATGTAGGTGCGCTCGATGCCAGCTCGCTCATTCGTCTCGTGCTCCAGCGCTGGGGCCAGTACCGTTCTAAAGTTTCTGCTTCCCCGGTGGAGGGTCACTCATGAAAGAAAAACTGCCGCTCGCAGAACTAAATTCTGCCGAGAGTCCTGAACTCACTCTAACCGCTTCGGAAAATCTTCTGCGTCCACGTTGGATTAAGGATTACGTGGGCCAGCGCGCCGCTGTTTCCAAACTCGAAGTTTTCGTGGCGGCTGCCAAAATGCGCAAGGGCGTGCTCGACCACGTGTTGCTCTCGGGCCCGCCGGGTTTGGGCAAAACTACCCTGGCGCACATTGTGGCTAACGAAATGGGCGGTCGCCTGCATATGGCGCCTGGCCCCACACTCGAGAGCGCCGCTGATTTGCTCGCCATTTTGACCAACCTGCAAGCGGGCGACGTGCTGTTCATCGACGAAATTCACCGCCTGAGTCCCATGATTGAAGAGAGCCTCTACCCGGCCATGGAAGATTTTGAGACCCAAGTTATTCTGGGCGAGGGAGCTTCGGCGCAAACCGTGCGCGTGCCGCTTCAGCGCTTTACTCTGATTGGGGCCACCACGCAGGCGGGTAAGTTGACGGGGCCGCTCCGCGATCGCTTTGGCATTCATTTGAATTTAGATTTTTACGAACTCGAGGACATGGCTCGCATTCTGGCGCGATCGTCGAACATTCTGAAGATGACCCTCGCGCCCGACGAAATTCACGCCGTGGCACTCCGCTCGCGCGGCACGCCCCGCATCGCCAACCGTTTGCTGGCCCGGGTGCGCGACTTCATCGACATTCTCAAGAGCGGCGCCATTACGGGCGCGGCCGCGGACTTGGCCGCAAAACTGCGGGGCAAGGGCGTATCGACCACCGGTGGAGTGGAAGCCGTGCACATGGCGCTCGAGTTTTTGGATGTCGATCATCGCGGGCTGCAGCCGCTCGATCGGCGCTACTTGCAATCGCTCCTAAAAAATCATCGCGGTGGTCCGGCGGGCATCGATTCGCTCGCCGCTTCGCTCTCGGAAGATCGCAGCACGCTCGAGGAAATGGTGGAACCTTACCTGCTTAAGGAGGGCTTCATTTTGCGCACTTCCAAGGGACGCATCGCCACGGATCTGGCGGCCGAACATTTGGGGCTGCCTAAACCCGTGGTTTCTGGCCAAGACCTAGCTTTGCTGTAGTCCTGAGGTGAGATCTAAATCACTCAGTGTTGCGCGGAAGACACAGTCTTTTTCTAATTTATTCAAGCCCTTGAATGGCGTAGAATAGTCTTTCATGTCGTATTTGCGCACCACCCTCGAATCGAATGGCGGCGATGCCGCCTTTCGGGTGGGCTACGACGAAATCCCCGGAGCCGTGATTGTTGAAGGTCGTGGTTTGCACTCCGGCAAGCTCTTTCGACTCACTATTTCTGTCGCGAACGAAGCGAATCACGGCATCGTGTTTGCGTATGAGCGCGATGAAGTCACTTACTCCTCGCCCGCGTTCTGGCTGCGAGTGAGTGGTACTTCGCGTGCCACGGCCCTCATTCTGCGTGGTGAATCGCGTCGCCGCTTTGAACTGTTCACGGTGGAGCACTTTTTATCGGCCGCTCTGGTGGCAGGTCGGCACGACCTGCTGGTGCAAATCGAAACCCCCGAGGGCCCTACGGACGTTTTGGAATTTCCGAACCTCGATGGCTCGGCCGCCGAATGGTTTCGTATTCTCTCTCGTTTGCCCGAAACTCCGGCAGCACTCACGGAGCGCCCATGCTGGAAAATCATTCGCTCGGTGGAAGTGGCCGATGGCTCGCGCAAAGTTGTTTTTTCGCCGCTTTCGGAGCCCGGCGAGGAATCTATTTCGCGTTACGATTACACCGTACGCTTTGGGGATCTGAATCAAACCGCCTTCTTCGAAATCGATTGGCGTCGCTTGAGCGTGGCGCAGGGGCACTACGCCGCCAGCATTGCTCCCGCGCGGACTTTTGGATTCAAAGCCGAACTGGAGGCGCTCGAAAAACGGGGCCTCGCCAAGGGGGCAACGTTAGCGAATGCTCTTCTTTTGGATGGCTCGCGCGTGGTGAATGAAGGTGGTTTTAAAATTCCCAACGAACTCGCCGCACACAAGTTAATGGATGCGGTGGGCGATTTGTTTTTGCTGGGCGCGCCCTTTTTGGGGCGCGTAGATTTTACGGAAGCAGGCCATTCCATGCACCTGCGCGCCCTGGAAGAGGCTTTCCGCACGGGCGCACTGGTGAAGGGGCGGCTCTTGGCGTCTGGCCCCTTTCTGCGCGAGTAATCTTACTTACACTTGAATAAGACTTCGGACTGGTAATCGCGATCGTTGGTCATCATGTACCCAACGCCGCCTGCGCTTCCGAGTGCGCCACCGGCCACGCCGTGGTGCCCCACCGTTCCCACGCCGCCGCCAATCATCATGGCTGCCTGCGAAGCTTTGTGAATTGTGTTGCGTGTTTCTTCGTCCATCTTGCCCTTGTATTCGGTCTTGTCCTTAAGAAACACGGCCTCTTTGCCGTGATCTTTCTTCGCCCGGAAGAACCCGCACTTTGGCGGTCGAGCAGGCGGTAAGGGCGATCAGAGCAAGGGTGAGTTTTTTCATAGATGAACCTCTGGGGCCCGGAATCTAGAAAGGCTCGGTGTTTGCTGTCAATCAGAGGCTGGCGGCTATAGGTTTGGCACGCTTTTTAGGGTAATTTCATGGGCAGTGTATCCCCCCCAGCCAAATCCCGCTGAAGACATTAAGCGACGTCGGGAACGACGGGTTGCTCTGCTCTTTGGCGTAGGTTTTTTGGTTTCTACTTTGCTCCAAGCTACGCTGACGGCTCGCCGGCAGACCTACGGCTTTGTGCAGAGTTTGCTGTACTTCGGTCTTATTCATCTAAATCTCATTCTCATCATGTTGCTCGTGTTCCTCGTTTCGCGGAACCTCATCAAGGCTTACCTGGTACGTCGTACCGGCACGCTTGGTAGTAGTTTGCGTTGGCGAATGGTTACGGCGCTGCTGGGTTTTTCGCTGCTGCCCTCGATCATTTTGTTCACCGGTAGCTCTTACATTATTCGGCAAGGATTTGATCGCTGGTTTGGCACGCAAGTGGCCCGCGCGCTGGACGATGCCGAGGCCATCACGAATGTGCACTACAACGGCATTGAAGAAAATTTAGAGTTCTTTACGGCCCGTGCGCAAAAACAAATTCAGGCACTCGGGCGCTTGCCCAACGAAAAAGACATCGAAGTTCTGCGCGAAGAGTTTCCGGTGCAGGCCGTGGAAGTTTACTTTGACCTCGTTACGCCGCCGCTGCGTTTGCTTAAGCCGGGGTTGCCCGAATGGATGGTGCCGCGAGCGGCACTTGAATCGCTCACCCGGGCGCTCCAGGGCGAATCCTTTCATTTGATTCGTCAGTACGGCGATGGCGATTTGGTGCAGCGCTTTGCCTACATGAAGTTGCCGGTGCGTCAGGGCGTGGGCTTTGAGAGTTTTAGTCCCGACTTGCGTCCGGTGGTGTTGGTGTTGAGCGAAACGGTGCCCTTAGGGCTGAAAACGCGCATTGCGGATTTGCAGTCGGCTTTTTCGGGTTACCAAAAAACGCGTTTGTTGAAGAACGATCTCAAGGCCACGTACACCCTCGTGCTACTCACGCTCTTTTTGCTTACGATGTTCGTCGTTTCCTGGTTCGGTTTGTATTTGGCTAAGAACGTGACGGATCCGGTGGCCGAATTGCTCAAGGGCACGCAGGCCTTTCGTGAGGGCCGGTGGGATTACCGCATTCCTACCTCCCTTTTGAATACGGATAAGCGCTTGCAGAGCCCGGGCTTGCAGGGGGCCGGGGCGGATTTGGAAGTTCTCAAGGCGGCGTTCAATTTGATGGCCGAAGAAGTAGGCCTCCGGGGTCAGCAACTGGAGCAAGCCAACAATCGCCTCACCACGCTGGTGCGGGAGTTGAGCGATCGTGAGCGTTATCTCGAAACTCTGCTCGCGAGTATTCGTCGTGGTGTGGTCGTGATCGACAATGGCGGCTACATTCAGCGCATCAACCTGGAGGCGGCCGTTTTCTGTGACGAAGTGGCCGAGCTGCATACTTTCGTGGGCCGTCACTGGCGCGAGGTGTTTTCGCAACTTGGCACCGAGGACGACACGGCGGCGTGGCTGCTGGAAGCGGCGGCCGTGCGTGGTCAGCCTGTGGATCGCATTCTGGAGTCGGGGGCGGATCGTGGCCGTGCTTCGTCTTACCGGTCCGTACGTTGCTCGGCCATTCAGTTGCGCGACGACCGAGCCAATGCTTTCGGCTGGATGATTATTCTGGAGGACGTGTCCGACGCTGCACGCTTGGAGCGTTTGGCCGCGTGGCAGGAAGTTGCTCGGCGCGTGGCGCACGAAATTAAGAACCCGCTCACGCCCATTCAGCTGTCCATTGATCGTCTCGCGCGCCGTATGACCGAGCGCATGAGTCAGGACGCGGTGGATGGGCCGGTGTTCCGCGAGAGTGTGAGTCAAATTCAGAAGCAAGTGCGCGTGATTCGGGATCTCGTGCGTGAATTTTCGGAATTTTCTAAACTACCGGAACCTAAATTTACTTCCGTGCATTTAGCGAATCTCATTCAGGAGACGCTCAAGGATTATCGCTTCAACCATCCGGACTGTGAATTTAGTTTTGCGGCACCTTCGGATGCGAGTCGCGACTTGGTGGTGCGCGCCGATCCCGACTACTTACGCCGACTCATGGTGAACGTGGCGGATAACGCCGTGCATAGCATGGAGGCCGCCAAAACAAAGTCGCCCTCCTTCCGCGTTACGATGGTGCCACCAGCAACGGAGAACGATTCGGTTGCCATCGTCTTTGAGGACAATGGCCCGGGGATTTCGCCGTCGATGCGCGAGAAGATTTTCGACCCCTACGTCACGTCCAAAGCGTCGGGCATGGGTTTGGGTTTGGCGATTGTGCGCCGAATCGCAATGGAACACTCGGGGCGCATTCGCTGCGAAGAAGCGCAGGGTGGCCGATTTGTCCTTGAACTGCCCGTCCAGGGCGTGGGAGACTCTATCGTATGAGCACGGTGCTGATTGTCGATGACGAAATAGATATTCAGAGCGCGCTCTCCTTTGCCCTAAAGGACGAAGGCTACGATGTGCTCACCGCTTCGACGCCCGACGAAGCCGAAAAAATTCTGGAGAGCACCGCCGTCGACATCGGCCTTTACGATGTGTGGTTTCCGGTGGGCGACGGCATGGAGCTCCTTAAAGTTACGCGCACGAAGTACCCCGAGTCCGTTATCATTATGATGTCCGGGCACGGCAACATTGAACTCGCACTGAATGCCATTCGTTTGGGCGCTTACGACTTTTTGGAAAAGCCCCTCGAGCTCGAAAAAATTCTGGTCACGCTACGGAACGCCGCCGAGGCCCGCGCCCTGCGCGATCAAAACCAGCACCTCATTCGCCAACTCATGGGCAGCGGCCGCCTGATTGGCGAGGGCACGGCCATTCGTTCGCTCCAACAAAATATCGAGCGTGCTGCCGCAGCCAGCGCGCACGTGCTTATTACGGGCGAGAATGGCTCGGGCAAGGAACTCGTCGCGCGATTGCTGCACCAAATGAGTCCGCGCCACGACAAGCCCTTCATCACGGTCAACTGTGCCGCCATCCCCGAGCCGCTCATCGAGAAGGAGCTCTTCGGCTCCGAACGCGATGCCTTGGCGCCCGGTGAGCCGCGCACGGTGGGCCGCTTTGAGCAGGCCGGCAAGGGCACTTTGTTCCTGGATGAAATTTCGCAGCTCAGTCCTTCGGCACAAGCTAAATTGCTTCGCATTCTGGAAGAGCGCGCTTATGAGCGCATCGGGGGTCGGCAAATGATTCACGCCGAAGCGCGCGTGGTGGCCGCCACGAATTGCGACCTCGCGGCCGAAATCAAAGCGGGTCGTTTTAGGGAAGATCTTTTCTTCCGTCTAAACGTGCTCTCTATTGCGGTGCCGCCGCTTCGTGAGCGCCGCGATGACATTCCGTCGCTGGCCAATCACTTTCTCGATGTTCTCTCGCGCGACAATGGCCGAGTGCGTCCCGAACTTCGTCCGGAACTCATTGCTTGGATGCAATCCTACGATTGGCCCGGTAACGTGCGGGAGCTGCGCAACCTAATTGAACGCATGCTGATTATGGGACGCGATCAAAATTCTCTGGGCCTGGCTGACTTGCCCGAGGAATTGCAATCGGTTGGTGCACCCTCGGGGCCCGTGCCGTCGCAATCGCTCATCAATGCCCCGGGCACTCTGCGCGAGTTGCGGGCGCAATTCGAAAAATTTGTGCTCGAAGATCGCCTGGGTAAATTGGGCGGTAACGTTACCAAGGCGGCTGAGTCCCTGGGCGTGGAACGCGCTCACCTACACCGCAAAATGAAGCAATACGGCTTGCGCGGAGGCGAAGCGTGAAGCCGCGCCGTCAGTTGGCGCTCGCCCTCGATGTTGACACTCCCGCGGCCCTCAGTGAATGGTGTTTGCGCCTGCGCGGTAAACCCGTGGTGCTCAAACTCGGATTGCGCCTTTTGCCTAAACTTTCCGAAGACGACTTTAAACGCATGAAAGCCGACGGCTTTCGTCTTTTTATCGACGCCAAACTGCACGACATTCCCTCGCAGGTTGCGGGCGCCGTGGCCACGTGGTCGGCGCGGGGTGCGGACTATCTAACCGTGCACCTGTCGGGAGGTCCGCGAATGCTGCGCGAGGCGCAAGCCGCGGCGGGGGCTACGGAATTGCTCGGAGTTTCGGTTTTGACCTCGCTCGGTAGCGAGGACCTCCGGCTTATGGGCTTTATGCCGAATCCGGCGCAACAAGTGACTCAGCTTGTACGTATGGCAACGACCGTGGGTATGCGGTCCTTCGTTTGCTCCGTGGGCGAATCGCAGCTCATTAAAACGCACGCGCAAAATGAATTGGGCGGAGCGCTCGTGCGCACGGTTTGTCCCGGCATTCAAATCCGCGGCGGTGCGCAGTCCGATCAAAGCCGTAGCTACACCGTGGCGGAGGCCATTGCGGCCGATGTTGACATGCTCGTTATTGGCCGGGCCATTCTGAAGGACGCGCACCCGCAAGCCCGCATCGACGAAGTGATGGAGCTACTCGCATGAGTTTTAAAAAGGATTCCGAATGGATTTGGGGCCTGCACTCCGTGGAGGGCGCCCTTAAGCATTGTCCCGAATTGGTGGCCGAAATTGTTTGCGATGACACGCTTGCCGACGCGCATGAGCGTCAACTGGCGCCGCTCCTCAAACAAAGCGGGCTGAAAATTCAGCGCCAAAAAAAACTCCCGGCCTCCCTCAGCGAAAAAAGAACGCAGGGCTTGGCTGCCATGCTCAAGCATTTTCCCATCACGCTGTTCAAAGATTTTGAGGACGAGTTCGTGGCCGGCCTGCGCGAGCCCGGACAGTGGGCCGTGCTGGATAGTTTGCAGGATCCGCGCAATTACGGCGCGGTGCTGCGCTCGGCAGCGGCCTTTGGTGTGCGAGCGGTGATTACCGGTCAGCGCGATCAATCGCCCCTTACGGGGGTAGTGGCGCAAGCTTCGGCCGGCACCGTGTTTCATGTGCGCATTGTGCAGGCGCAAAATCTTTCGCGCGTGTTGGAGCGCGCTAAGCTCGAGGGCGCCCATATTTTTGCTCTCGATGCCGACGGCAAGGCGCTGCCCGAAAAAATCAAAGCCACGCAGGGTCATGCCCGCGTGTGGGTGTTGGGTTCGGAAGGCGAGGGCGTGCGCCCCGGTCTGAAGGCCCAGGTGACCGAAACTATTCGCATCCCCATGGAGGCGGGCGTAGAAAGTCTCAATGCCTCGGTGGCGGCGAGTCTGGCTTTTTTCTCGGCTTATTCAAATCCATGAAAATCACTCACGCTGCCCTTTCTCTGTTACTGACAATTGCGAGCTCGGCGGGAGCAGTCACCTTTACTCGGGAACAGCTGCGGACGCCCGTTGGTTTGATTTACCACTACGGCGAGCGCAAGGTTCTTATGGACGATGCCGCGCTCGACACCATTCCCAAGCCTGCTTGGGACAAGTACGTGATGGGCGATTCGGCTTCGTGGTCGCAGCAGCCCTTTCGGCGTGGTCTGTACGGCTGCGCTAATGGTGGCCAAACCGAATTCTATGCAGACTCGGCGGCTCGGCCGTGGGTGATGGGTATTCACATTAAGCCCGAATGTTTGCGTAGCGAAACCGTGGTGCATATTCCGGAGCTGTACCAGCGTGCAGATTTTAAAAATTGGTTTGCGAGCCTCGGTAATAAGAGTGGTTTTGCCAGTTGGAATGATCTGCTGAAGAAATGTTTTGTGTACGGCGATGGCCGCGATTTTGTGGGATTTAATTTTGACAACGACAGCGGTCTCTACACCGTGTGCGGAAAAATTACCGATCGCTTTTTAAACGATAAACAAGTGAGTGTGGTTTACGACGATCGCATTGAAGGATGCTGGTACATCCGCCGCCGGGAGTGCATCGAAAAAATCGATGGCTCGCCGGATGAAGTGGTCGACATGTTAGCCCGTGTTCCTGCGCGCATACAGGAAAGTTACCCGGGTGAGCATGGGCCGCAGGAGGTGACCTTAGATTTGAGCCGGAACTCCCGTGTGATGTTTCATATCTTTGCGTCGAGTATGGCCGAGGCCACCGCTGCGGACCCCGCCCACGTAGAGCAAATTGCCCGCAGTGCTCAGGGTACGGTGGGACTCGAAACTGAG
>JAFEAR010000057.1 GCA_018266335.1 Bdellovibrionales bacterium | reverse complement strand
TTACATCTATGGCCTCTCGATTGCGGGCCTGAAGAATCAATGCGCGCATATGGCGCGTGTTTTGACGCATCTGCAGGGCGAGATAGATGAGCGATACCAGTACCGCGATGCTGCTGATGACTGTCGCGATGCTGGCAAGATCAGAAAGCGTCATATCTGCCCCCAAAGTCCTTCCATCTGCGCCGTTGTGTGCAAAACCGATTGTTTCGACCGAAGCGGTGAGTTTTTTCAGCTGCGTAAGGATTGTGGCTCAGGAGAGAACGGACATATCGCGGCCGGGAAAGTCTCGGCCACGATCGGAGTCACGTTCATCCGCCCGAGGATCATCGAAATGGTGCTCAGGCACTGGCCCGGATTAACGCCGGGTGTGTGAATCCAAACTGCGTGAATACGCCTTGGATATGGATGCCGAAGCCGAAAAGATTTGGAGGCAGACAAGCCACCTCCAAATGCCGGTGGCGGTTACTGCTTTGTCATCGTGTAAGTGAACTGATGGTCGAGCTGCACATCGCGCCCATCGACGGATATCGTCTTGCCGTCTGGAGATAACGTGGACGTTGTTATCGAAACAAGTTTGCCGTTCTTCATGTCTCCTTCGACAAGAGTGTCCTTGCCCTTCATTGCGACGGAGACGGTGGTAATGCCCGGATCGCCCTTATAGGCGGCAGCTTTGCCGTCGAGCGTGACCGCATAGGAATCGCCGGTGCCGTCCGTCATCGTGAACAGCTTTCCTTTCGACGCGTAGGTGACAGTCTGATTGTTCTGTGAAAGAGACAGGTTATTCGGCATCCATGAGCCTGAAACCTGATTGGCGCCTTCCGGGGCGGCCCCAACACGGCGCATGTCATATTTTACGGTGGAAGGCTCGCCACCTGGCGTGGTGCGGGTGAACGTCACCGCCGCGGTTTTTCCGTCTGGCGCAACCGACCACGCGGCGGTTCCCGACAGTTTGCCGTCCTTGGTGCTTTTCGTTGAGATATTGCGGTCATCATTGATAGTCACCGCGATATGGTTGGAATAGGGATTACCGGAGATCGCTTGCGGCGTTCCGTCGGCTTTCACATTGATCGTGGGAACGCAAGTTTTGCAGTCGTACATGCCATGCGCGACGACGAGCGTTATGGGCTTGCCTGTCATATGCACTGTGCTCGCATCGATTTTCCAGGTTCCCAGAAAACCGTCCGCCGAAGCCACGAAAGCCGCAGCGGGAAGCAAGCTGCTCGTCAAAAGCGCTGTAATAAAAATGCGAGACACCATATCGCCCTCCTTGTTGTTGAAGACAACAAGCCCCGTCCGCGCCGGTACCTTGCACGCGGCGGTATCGCTTGGGCAGCTACGCTATCCCTTGGTCCATGCGCTCCAATCTGGACATTTTTGATTGTGACAAACTTGTCATGTTACGGTTCAGGCGAAGGCCGCTGAACATAGATTTGAGATTACTTGGTATTCGCATCGTCGTCTCGGAACCAATCCATGAGGTGGTGCTTCAGGAGCATTGATGTAGCCCCGGCCAGTCGCCTGAGCCTGATGCGGATTGGCCTGACGATATTTTGTACCGGCGGGATAGAGAGTTTATTGCAGCGGTGTTGCCTGTTCCAGCGGTATGGCCAACGGGTTCGAAGCTTGTGGTGCGAGTGGACGATATGGTGCGCGAATCTTATGCGCTGCGGGCGAGATCAATTTCGCGCTCAAATGCGTCGCACGTAATCTGGTGGAATTTCACAAATTCATGACGACCCACCTGATGACCGCCCCGCATGTCCGCACCGCATGTCCGCACCGCGCACGTTGACCAAATTAATTCGAATTCCCAGAGGATAGCTCTCCGAATCATCGACTGAAAACGCGCGTGCTCAAATATGTCGAGCCCACCCATCAAGGGCCCTTTATCAATATACGTGTTCAAACGTCACCAGCGTATATGATAAGTTGCTTCGCGTAGCATCGCTTACTATCGATAATTTGTGGTTACCGCTATTCGGCAAACATCGCCCCTTCGACCGGGAAAGGTTGCAAGTCGCGGCAGCTACTTGTGTAGCCCAAATAAAAACAGCTCGCGCTCGGTATACCTGACCAGGATAAATACCCGGCAATCGATCACACGGAACCCGGAAATAGTCCTACAATTTATTTTCTTTTTTATCCCACACCTTGCGCAGAGCTCAACGATGCATCGCATAACGAAATTTCTCGGGAAATCAGGCTTTCAGGAGCTTCATAAGAACGGGAATGCTGATGAAGTTTTTTTTTGCGAGCAAGTGAAGCCAAGACTTGACATGCTATTTCAATGCTTGCGGCTGCGTTATAGCAACGTTAGCGCAACAGGCTAATTGACCATAAGGTCAACAAAAAATGGGAATATATTTTTTCATGTTCTAGACAGACACGGCCTTCGGCGATTGATTGGTGTTCGAAAAACCACGTCAACTTCAAATGCCACACGCCAGCACCCTCACAATCAACTATCGGTCGCCTGTCGACATCAAACCAAGCAAATGGAATGCGCGTACACATTCCAAACGCCAAGTCGAGCAGATCGCACGAAGCATCTCAACATTCGGGTTCACGAATCCGCTCTTAGTTGATGAACATTCCATGTTGATTGCCGGCCATGGTCGGCTCGCCGCTGCCAAAATCGTAATAACCCAGATCGAAGACGTAGGTCACGCCCGGCTCGATGGGCATGGCTTGAGCAGGCGTGATGTCGTTGACATTGGCCGCGCTGATGGCCGCGTAGACCAGCTGGTTGGCATCTGGATCGTGGATCACATGCAGCTTGGCACCGCAGACCCCGCTGGAGAAGCGCGCCCAATGGGCGCTGCGCCCGTCCAGGCGCAGGCCCGTTGAATCGATCAGATACGCCGTGTCGGCCAAGGCCCGGCGCAGCCCGCGATGGGCCTGCTTCATCAGCGCGCCAAGCAGGTCGGCGAAGACCTCGGCAGGCCGCAGCAAATTGGCATCCGAAAGGGTCGAGCGCTTCGCCGGCGCCGCCCCCAGATGATAGAGTCGAAGCCGATGGCTCCGCAGACCCGTGACGATCTCGCGCAAACTCGATGCCCCCGGCAACTGCGCATAGACCATCGCCACAAGCTGGCTCTTCGTCGTCAGTTGCCGCACATGCTTGTCAGCCCGGCGCTCCTCCACAAGCCGGTCAAACACCGCCCACGGAACATACTTTAGAAGCTGATGAAGAACGCTATTATCGTGCCGCATGGCATTGATCCTCTTCCGTGTCCAAATCGTGGCTAAACGTTTGAAACTCAGAAGAATCAATGCCGTGCGCCTTGTCCATAAATTTAAACCGGACAGCAGTGGACGATTCACCAGCTATGACGATGCCTTATTTTTTGCCATCCGCGTGTTGTTTAACTCTGCCTGTGCCACCCAAATAATGTGCGATTGCTTCCATCGCGCCGTCGTCACCCGCCCGATACACCTGAAAGTTCAGTTTGGTCGGCATCGTTGGAGACAGGTCGCCCGCTACTACGCCATATAAATAGTTGAAAAGATAGCAGTACCGAATCTCTGAAAGAGAGCATCCACTTTTCCAATTATGATAGCCCACCGCTGACATGATTGGTATTTTCGAATTCGGCAAAACTACGCGATATCCTTCCGCCCAGAACTCCTCTCGGTCAC
>JAFEAR010000056.1 GCA_018266335.1 Bdellovibrionales bacterium | reverse complement strand
CGCCCTGTCGCTGGCGCGGCATGACGCACTTCGCCCGGAGGCGATCTGGGAACTGAAAGCCCAGTCCCTCCGCAAACAGAATCTGCTGACCCTGCACCGAGGCCGCGAAAATTTCTCCACTCTGGGAGGACTGAACACGCTGAAATCCTTCTGCCAACGTGCTCTCCAGCCAGGGCGTTCGGTCAAGGCCCGTGGCGCACTGCTGCTGTCTCCGCCCGGTTGCGGAAAGTCGGCCTTCTGCCGGGCGCTCGGGAACGAAGTCGGCCGCCCCGTGTTGACGCTGGACATCGGTTCCCTGCTCGGCGGCCTCGTGGGTGACACGGAGCGGAATATCCGTCAGGCGCTGCGTATCGCCGACGCGATGAGCCCGTCAATCCTGTTCGTCGATGAACTGGAGAAGGGACTTTCCGGAGTCGGGGGAACCGGTGACAGCGGTGTGTCAACACGGTTGTTCGGGACGCTTCTTTCCTGGCTGGCGGACCACGAGTCGGACGTCTTTTTCATCGGGACTGCCAATGACATTAGTCGGCTCCCGCCGGAGTTTACGCGCGCGGAACGGCTGGACGCTGTGTTTTTCCTGGATCTGCCGGGCGCAGCGGAACGGCAGACAATCTGGTCCCTGTACCGCCGCCAGTACGACATCCCTGCGAGCCAACCAATCCCGATCGATGCGGATTGGACTGGGGCCGAGATAAAAAGTTGCTGCCGACTCTCGGCGTTGCTGGATGTTCCCTTGTCGGAAGCGGCCCGGAACGTCGTGCCTGTGGCACGAACTGCTGCGGAAGCGATCGAATCACTCCGCCAGTGGGCCAGCGGTCGCTGCCTGAGTGCCGATCATCCCGGTCTCTATACCAAGCCAGCGGCAGGTGCCAGTCCCCGTCGCCGCGTGTCACACGGGACCTCGTCCAATTGAGACATGACACAAATCGCTCAACCATTGAGGAGAACTTATGACGACTACCGTCGAATCCGAACCTCCCGCCGTCACCACCTCGGCGGGCCAGCGACTCCGGCAGCGGATGGCCGCTGTCCGCGTGTCATTCACCTGGCTGGGTGTTCGCAAAAGCTTGACGACGGCCCAGAAGGCCCAGGCCGCCGAATCGTTTGGTGCCGAGGGAAAGTTCCTCAGCGCCGGCAAGAAACTGCTCGACACACGCCATCCAGCGTTCCGGGCCGTCACTGCGATCCGGGGGGCCATTCAGAATTACTGGCGCGGTGTCAGCGTTCCGTATCCGGAACCGGGCCTGCGGCTGATCCGCCAGGACCGGATCGCCACCTTCGATCAACAGTTGTGCGACTACCGCGACGACCTGCGGGAGGCCGTCGATGACTTGCAGCAGGAGTACGGTGAAATCCGCGAGGCCGCGAAACAGCGACTCGGGGATTTGTACTGCGTCAGCGATTACCCGGATTCGCTGACGGATATGTTTGCGGTGGAGTGGGATTTTCCCTCGGTCGAGCCGCCGGATTACCTGCGGCAATTGAGCCCCGAAATCTACGAGCAGGAACGGGCACGGATCACGGCCCGGTTCGACGAAGCGGTCCGACTGGCGGAAGACGCTTTCACAACTGAGTTGGCTAGGCTTGTCTCCCACCTGACCGAACGGTTGGCGGGAACCGAGGATGGCCATCCGAAAGTGTTTCGGGACACAGCGGTGACCCGCTTGCAGGAGTTCTTTACCAGGTTCCAGTCCCTGAGTATTCATTCCGATGTGGAACTGGACCGACTGGTGGAACAGGCCCAGTCCATCCTGTCGGGGGTGGGACCGCAAGCATTGCGGGAGACCCCCAACCTGCGCCAGCACGTAGCCACACAGTTGTCGGTTGTGCAGTCGGCGCTGGACGGCTTGATGGTGAACCGCCCCCGGCGGGCGATCATTCGTCCTTCCCGCCCCGAGGAGGAATGATGGATCTGTACATCGATCCGTCCGGAATCACCACCTGTCTCTACGATGAAGCCATTTCGCTTTCTGCGCTCGGGAAACTGACCATCCGCCGTGCCAGCCATATGGAACCAGATGCCCGTGGGCAATGGTGGGCGGATCTGGACCCCAGCAGTGGCCCCCGTCTCGGCCCATTTCCCACTCGGAGCGCCGCTTTGCAGGCGGAAACAGCCTGGCTGAATGCCAATGTGTTCCTGAACCGCTGACGCCCACCAGGGTTTGTCAGCTGTTTGCTTTCCCCCCAACGTGTTCATCACGTCGGTGGGACGTGGTGCATGGCTGGGGATTTCCTGACCTGATCCCTGATTGGAGCCGTAACCATGTCCCGAAATCGATTGCAGTCCCTCATTGCCCGCGCCACCGGAGAATCGCCCCGGACCATCCGCCAACGTGGATTCAGCTTGTTGCGCCTGGATGTTCCGATCGCGCCGCTCCCCGCTCAGCTCTGCCTCTCGTGTCCTGGTTGTGGTGCCGAGGTGCCGCTGTCATCCACGCCACTCCCCGAATGGGCCGAATGCGACAGGTGCGACATCGCTTATCCGTATGACGAAAGCGAAGTGTTCTACCCCGACGGCGACCTCGTCTGCGCCTGACCTGTTAACACGGCTTGTCTCAGCGTTTGTCTGTCTGTTTTGATCCCCTCAATTCTGGAGTTGCCACCTTGAAAATCCTCTACATCAACAATGACGGTGCCGGGTTCGCGGACCACATCGAAGTGAATGCTGGCACCACGGTGTCCCAACTGTTTGCCGATCGCGTTCCGGGCGGGAAGGCGAGCGACTACCTGATCCGCGTGAATCGTCAGCCTGCCGCTGCCGACCAGGTACTACTGGACGGTGATCGCGTCAGCTTCACCCCGGTGAAGATCGAAGGGGCGTAGCCCCGGACACAAGTGGCTGAATCTGTCGTTCCCACCTGTCCGCGGTCATCGGGCTCATTCCCGGTGACCGCGGTTTTCTTTGGAAGGAGTCTCATGCCATCGTTTGACCCCGCTCTCTGGCGTCTCGCCGGTCGCATTCAACGGCAGATTGCCGCGATTCCCGGTCCACACCTCCCCGCTCTCGATCACTCACTCTGGTTGAATGCACGCCGGATTCAGGAACGGCGCGACAACATCACGCATCGTCCGTGGCCCGCGGCTCGCCAACGGTTGACGAGCCAACTCACCGGCACGCTCGGCCGGTTGCAGGAGCAGTTGCGGCACCTCGTTCGTGCCCTTGCAGATGACACTCAACCCGATTTCCCCTCGCAACGGTTCCTGTACGAGGAACTGGTGGCGATGCGCGACGAGTTTTCGGATTTTGAATTCGACCTCCGCAAAAACACGCTGTCGGTCACGACGGACGACATTCAACTGGAGGGAATCGAACTGGGGCGGTTCCGCATCCAACTCGACATTCCGGATCTCTCGCAGGGAGCCCATTGTTACCGCGTTATCGCCCTGTCACCGAACCGGGCCGCGTCCCGCGATGATGCGACGCACCCCCATGTCCTGGACGATCAACTCTGCGAGGGAGACGGAGCGCTGCCCCTGCAAATGGCATTGCGCGACGGGCGTCTCGGCGACTTCTTCGTGATCGTTGACCGAATCCTACAGACCTACAACTCGTCCAGCGCTTACGTGTCACTCAATGCTTGGGAAGACGACGCCAACTGCGAGTGCTGCGGAGATCGCGTTCCCGATTATGCCCGCTACTACTGTGACGCTTGCGAACATGATACTTGCGAAGAGTGCGCGACGAGTTGTTTCCATTGCGGGGGTTCCGCCTGCGACTCTTGTATCGAGCGCTGCCCCGACTGTGACAAACGGTCCTGTGCCGCTTGTCTCGCCCCCTGCCGCGTCTGCCAGCGGCGCTGTTGTCCCGATTGCCAGACCGATTCCCTCTGCGAGGATTGCGATGAGCCCGAAACACACGACGAAGAGACGGTACACACGCCAGTCCCGACCGGCGCTGCGATTCAGTCCGACAGCCTGGGCGAAACTCTTGTTCCTGCGTGACATCGGCGAGACCGAAGTGGGCGGCTTCGGGATTTCGGCCGCCAATGACCTGCTCTCGATCCAGGACTTCGTCCTGATCCCACAAGTCTGCTCGGCCGTGACCGTTTCTTTCGATGACGACGCTGTGGCCGAGTTCTTCGACCAGCAGATCGATCTCGGTCGCCAGCCCCAGGAATTCGCGAGGATTTGGATTCACACCCATCCCGGGAACTGCGCCCGACCCAGTGCCGTTGATGAAGAGACGTTCATACGTGTCTTTGGCCGGAGCGACTGGGCCGTCATGGCGATCGTTGCTTGCGGTGGTGAGACCTACGCTCGACTGCAATTTCAGCCGGGACCTGGCGGTTCGCTCCGACTGCCCATCGAAGTGAGTTATACCGTGCCATTCGCGAAGAGCGACCACGATGGCTGGACCGACGAATACCTTTCCGCCGTTCATCCCATTTCAAATCTGACTGTTCCGGAGGATACCTCCTCTCACGTCGGCGGTTCTTCACGCAGCTTGTCACCGCTGGAACTGGCAGCCTGGCCCGACTGGTAACGGCGGCTGTTCCGTCGCGACGGGCGCTCCCTCCCCAGAAGGCGTGGGTGATCATGGAACTCGGTTGGGAATACAACGACGAGTTCACTTATCCCGATGGAGAATTCCTGCGCTCGAACATGTTCCTGAACAAGGCCGCGGCGGATGCGGAGTGCGAGCGGCTCTGTGCAGCGTTCTTCGCCACCCAGACGCCCGAGGAATTCGAGATCGACCTGGAGGGCTATCACCTCGCGGCCCGTGATCCGGCGACAGTGACTTGGGACGAAGTCCGTGCGGCCGGATTTCCAGATCCATATTACGTCCAACTCGTTCACACCGCTGAAGAGCCCACCACACCATGAGCAATCCCCTGGTCCATGCCGAACGATCTGCCCGCAAGTGGGGCGGAGGGGCTGACGACTACCTGCCGCTACATCAATGGTTCGATACGACGAAGGGCCATCTGGCAGACAATCGACATCGGGTGCTGTTACACAACAGCTTCGGCATCCTGCTCGCCGAACAGGTTTTCGGGCCGGCTCTGACCAACAGTGCTGGCCGCCGTGTTTTCGTTCGTGACCTTGCAACCCAACACATTGTGGAGAAATGTTGAGTGACCAAAAATGTGGAGTGCTGGCCTTACCCGTGGGATTCGGGCCTGGTTTG
>JAFEAR010000055.1 GCA_018266335.1 Bdellovibrionales bacterium | reverse complement strand
GAAGAAGCCCCAGTTACGAGCACAACCTTATTCGTAAACATTTGCATGCGGCTAACTTAGCCCGAAAACGACAAGACGCCGATGCTATTCGCAGCGCAAACCCTGAACCATGCGATCTAATCGGGTTTCCACCTGAGGGGCCGCCGAGGCCAAATATAAGGCTTCGCCATGAATCCAGCGCTTGCCACAACGCAAATAATAATCGCGTTGCAAAAGGTCTTCGTTGCCGAACAGGTAGCGGATTCCCGTTCTAAGTACTTCACTGGCAGAGGCCGAAATTTTCTCGAGCTCAAAAAATTCTTTAATCTGGGCATGTTTGACTTCTGCCCAAGTCTTGCGGTCCGCACGATAACTAACCTGTTCTTCCGCGAGCGATGCAAGATTCATCGTTTCCGATAGCGGTTGCAAACGAAAAACGGGTGCGCGAGCGTTGTCATCCGCCACCTCCAAAATCGCTAGGGGCACAAGTGGAATATCTGTGATCGCAATCCAATTGGCGGGCAACTCCAAAGATACGCGGAGATTCGGAGCCAGACTATAACCCGTACGTGCCTCTGCATGCGCCAGGGTCGCACCCAGAACCCACACGAGGGAGCTCGAAAATTTCATACGGGCTGATGCTCCACTTGAAGCTGTGGCACCGCCAGCGAAAGCCCTTCGCGACCGAGCGACTCAAGCACGGCTACGTTGATTTGATCGGCAATCCCAAACTGAGCACCAATATCGTCGACATAGTAAATGAGACGGTAGGCCACCCAGGACTCCGTCGTTTCAGCCACGTATACGAGTGGCGCAGGCAAACGGCGCACCGCTTTGACTTGCGCGGCGGCCGTTAACATTGCCCCCTTCACCCGTGCCACCGGAGCGTCGAAGGGGAGTCTATACGTTTGAGTGCGAATGATCGGACGCTCTTTGGTCGACAGGTTATTTACCTGGGACTGCGCCATGAGTTTGTTCGGCAATGTAATTTTTTCGTCGAGCGCACTGAGGAGCGTCGTTGCACGCCATGAAATCTCGTGCACTTGACCCAGCCACTTCTGGCCATTGTTATGCACCTCCACCCAGTCTCCAATTTCGTAGGGTTTCCAGTCAAATTGCAGGGCAATGCCAGCAAAAAGATTGCCTAGAGTGTCCTGCAACGCCAAGCCCATCACCACCGTCAACATAGCCGAAGTAGCCAGAAGAGGGGCTAAATCCACGGCAAAGACTGCGGTGGCAATCCACCCGCCCAGCACCACCGCGAAGATTAAATTAAAAATGTTAATTAAAAGTACGGGCACACCCACCCGCATGTGCCAAAAAATTAGGTATTGATAGAACAACACCCGCGCCGTCTTCACCAGTGTCATGTAACCGGCAGCAATCACAATGAGCCCCACGTAGCTGCTCAACCGCTCGAGCACATAGTGTCCCTCTGCCTGCGTTTGCAGCGCCACGTACGCAGCATAGCAAATGCCCGTAAGCGAGAGCCGTACAAAAAGATTCGAAAAGTCGCGGCTCAAATTGGCGTGGCGCTCGGAGGAAATATTGCGCATAAACACGCGGTAGATAATCCAGGCCGTCAGAGCAAGGCTCAACAGAACAACGGCTGACTCCGCCTGCACCACCGAGTCGATCCGGTCCTGTGAAATCCAAGCTGCGTGCGCCATGATTGTAGGCGGACTCAGAATTTCTGAGCTTCCGACTCCTCTACTAGCTCGCCCGAGGTCTTCAGATTATGGAGGTAGAGAATAGAATCGAACTCGCCCTCGAGGGGACTACCTAGCCGGTCCCATGCCCGCTCCGAATCGGCCAGACCATTGTTGCCGAGCGAGGTTTCATCGAACCACATGCGATCAAAATCTACTTTGTCGCCTTTACGTAAACGCGCCGAGTGGTACCAGTTCGCCTTTTTTACGCGGAATACAAACATCCAGTGCTTGCGACCATCGGACGGAGAAGACACCGTTGTGCCCGGTTGAGTAAAACCATTTGAAGCATTCATTTCGTAGCTACTGGCCACAAAGGGAGAATAGGCTTGGTCCTTGACCGTACCTCCCAAATTGTCGTCGTACGCTGAACTGTACCAATCCGTGTGTCGATTCACAGCGTCACGCAGACGCTCGTAAGCAAAGGGCAATTTGAAGTTCGGCTGTCCCAATCCCGTGAGGGCATTGAAGCCTAAATCCGACAGCCCATACGCATTGGGAATATTTTTCCACTCGGGAACGAATTCTGCGAGCGATTTATCATTGCCAACCACTTTAAACTGAAAGGGAGCTTTGGCTCCCAGAAGACTCTGCTGAATAATAACCTTTTCGCCTTCTTCGGAAAAAACACTGTCATACTTGCGATCCCGCAGCAGCCACGCTGCCAGCCCTGCCCGCGCCGCATTCCAACGAGCCGCAAAAGGCAACCGGAAATAGTTGGCACAATCCGGATGCTTTAGTTTGGCATCGGGTTTGGCCTTACTCACCGTCTCGCACTGACCGGCAATGGACGTCGCGTACCAAATCATACCGTTGCTCTCGGGAGAGTAAGGCTTGAAGTTCGAATCACCACGGAAATCATAGTAGCTAGCCAAATCATCTGCCGTGCAATTTACATTTTGGAACTGGGACAGACTCAAATTAAATGACTTCAAATCGTCAAAGGCCTTCTTCGGAAAAATGTAGTTCGCAAAAATGTGCTTAACCGCGCAAACGCTCATGCCATCTACCGGCAGATCTACATCGTCTTCGCTAATCTTAAAGGAATCGTCTGCACCCAGCGCATTCTTGCGAGCGATCCATAGCGCTTTAGAAAATTCAATAAAGGGAACGTAGTCGTCCGCGCGCATTTGCGCCCAAGGGCTCCGATTGCGATCGAAAAGGCGCTCGCCCGATTCCACCGGCAGGAAGTACATGTTGTTGAGCCACTTGATTTTATCTTCCATAACCGTGGCGCGGTCGCGGAATTCCCCGCAGAGCTGCACCAAGAAAGCATGCGCCCGAGTGGAAACACCCGCATTGGTAGCCACCGCGGGGCGCAAGTCTTTCACATCAGAATTGGACCCCAGGCCGTAGGCCCTCATGATGGAGCCATAAAAATAAAAACTTGCATCTGCCACCTTCGATAGCTTATGGGCGGCCGCCATGATTTCGGGATTCTCGTATTTCACTCCCGGATTCTCGGGCGATTCAGCACGGCCAGTGCAGTACTTCGACCACAGGGCCGCATTCGCCGGAACGCTCAGCGATCCGGCCGGACCCACGTAGTCCGCCCAGGCAGCATGATTCACAAGAACCGCAAAGAGGAAGATGATTCGGCGTGACTGCATATTATTCTCCGCCCTCGTGGGCCTGCACGGGAGAACCGGCCGCCAACACTTCGGATTCAGAAGCTGACCGATCCCACATATACTCAAAGAGATCCAAGTACTTCGCAGTCAAATCGTCCACTTGCGACAAATAGAAGTTTTCGTAGTTGTTACGCATGCCCGACGAGGTGAAATGCCCTGCGCCCGAGAACACCCGCTTCTTGTTGCCGTCCACACCCTCCATAACGAGGAACTTGTTGTGCATCATTTGCGGTGGAGGTGTATCGGCGTTCGTACGCATGAAACGAATATCAATGCCCGACTTAGAGGGCACGAGATATTTATAGTAGAATTGCTTAACTCCGGGAACTTCGCTCATTCCCAAGACAACATCGTCATCCATAATCATCTGCACTTTCACGCCTCGTTTCACTGCGCGGGTTAAGGCCTGAGCGATTTCGGGGTACAGAAAGTGCTGGATCGCAATGGATAAGTGTCCGCCCTTTTTAACGCGATCCACATTGGCCACGAGAGTGTTAAAAACATCGTTATTCGGGTTGGGCGCAAACAGGGGGGCGATTTTTTCTTTAGCCAAAAGTTTTTCGGCGCCCTCGGGGTCAGTCAAGCCGAGCATTCCATATTTTTTCAAACAGCTATCAAGACTTTGCCGATATACTTTCGGGTCGTCCACTTCCCGGTCATGACCGGATCCGTCGGGATCGATGGCCTTTTGTAGGGCACTGACTACACACATGTGTTGCTTCACTAATGCCGTGTCGCGATCGGCTTGCATCACGACCCAGTGGTCGAAGTGCAAACTAAGACCGTAAGCGGACAGGTTGCCGCTGGAGAAATTCAAGCGGATGGGGTCATCTCCCCCGGGATCAACCATGAGAAATTTATTGTGGTGCAATCGCCACACAAAGTTACCGGGTGAAGTGTTTTTGTCGCCCAGATAGTGAATGCGCACGTTGTGCTTAGATCCCGACTGGCAGTTGGCTTCGAGTTGGCCCGGCAAGTTAGTGGGGTCGCCTCCATAAGATTTATCGAAGAACCCCTCGATCGAAATGCCTGCCTTACCGCGTTCACAAAGCTTATTGAAGGCCGCTTTGTTGGAAAAGCTAAAGTAAGCAATCACAATACGCGAATCAGAAGGATCCCGAGCGGCATCAAGAATTTCTACCACTCGCTTCTCCATGCCCGCACGGTCCGCTCCATTTTGAGTGTCCTCGGAAGAACACCAAGTAGTCGGCTTGCCTTGATGGTGGCACTCCGGCACGGTGTGCATAAGATCGAATTTGAATGCGTTGCTGTTTCCTTTAGCTAGCACCGCCGAACTCATCGCACACATTCCAAGAGAAAAAAGAATTCCGTACCGATTCATAACCACCCCTTTTTTAGCTTCATCTATCAACAAGGGTGTATCGGTCCTAACTGCACCCGGCTTAATGCCTATCAAGTATTTGACATCAATTTCCGATACACTCGGTACATGCTTAAACAGGTTCGCCCTACCCGTCGTCCGATTATTCTCATTGTGGCCCTCTGCGCACTGGCCCTGCGCTGCTCCTCTACACTAGTCGCAAGCAAAAGCTCCCATAACCTCTACGCTTCGACCCTACGCTATCCGGCGAGCAACCCACAGAGCCCCTCCTGGCCGCAGCTCCTAAGCCCCGACACCTTCAAGGCCAAAGTACAGACAGCGGTTGACCGAGCCGGCCTCACCGGTCCGAACCGTGATCTGATGACCGAACGCGTGGCAACTTATCTTGCCTTTCTGGGCGTGCCCCCAACGAACAACTTTTACACGAAGAATTTTGGACGCATTCTCAACGCCTCCACTCAATTCTTAATGTGCGACGTGGAAGATTGGGGCTGTCTGGAAACAACGCCCCTGCTCCCGCCCTCTGCGGCCTGGCGGCAGGAAACCGAGCCCGGCTTGGGGCAGCCCGTTGCCGCTGGGGCAACGCTCGATGTTGATACTTTTTTCAGCCAACGTTTCAATAACAAGTTGCCCGATCAACAAACTACTCCTCGAACGGTGGCGCCAGCGTTAGCCGAACGGATCATGAAGGATGGCTCTCACGGCGTTTCAGCTGCGCTCTACGGCATCGATGACATCGCAGGCAGCCTTAAGCCCGTCTTCGATGCACTCATGGCGCAAAAGAAGCAAGGCTCCAACGTACGAGCCGTGGTGGACGTAGAAATGGAGCCGGACGCTAACTCCTTTCTGCGGGCCTACGATGTTCGGGTTGCCGATGGAACAGCCGAAGTCACTCCGCTCGCTCACCCCCTTATCTTCTCCTACATCGCTCCTCCGAGCGTCGAAGAAAGAGAGTACTGGATCTTTGGTCGGCCCTCTTGGATGGACTCGCTCATGCAGCAGAATTCGCATCAACTCACAATTCAAGTTAATGGCAAAGTGGTTTCCGGAGCGGATGTGGATGCTAAGTGGTTCGCTAATCCCAGCCGAAAAGTTCCTGCTGGGGCCGCAGTACGCATGGCTTACCAGTACGGTGGCAACACGCAACTTATGCTGGCGCTGAACGAGGGCATCACGCGCGACGAGGACTCCAAAGGACGGTTGGAGTGGCCAGACGATGGCATCATGCACAATAAATTCTTTGTAATGGAAAATACCGATGGCAAGCACAGCGTTTGGACGGGAACCGCTAACGTTTCACAGACCTGCATGGGCGATGAAGAAAATGCCAACATGTCGCTCTATATTCGTAACGACGCCATCGCGAGCGCGTACCAAAAAGAGTTCGAGGAAATGTACGGCTTCGAACCAGGGCACGTTTACAAGGATTCCAAGGGCCTCATGGTAAACCGCCAGGGCGGCGCTGAGATTCTTGTTGGTCGATTCCACAACGACAAGCGCCCCAATACGAAACGTTATTTTACTTTCGATGACGGCACCGAGCTACGGGTGCATTTTTCGCCCACCGACGATGCCGAGCACCGCGCGATTCTGCCCATGTTGCTCTCGGCCCGCGCCGGCGACAAAATTCGCATTGCCATGTACGGAAGCACAGGTCTCGAATACGTCCGCGCCATTCAGTATGCTCTGGCCAAAGGCGCCTCCGTTCAAATCGTTTTGGATAACACCACCGGCGTGGGCGTCAACGCCTGGATCAATCCCAAAACGCAGGTCAAACTTCAAGATCCCAACCCGTACGTGGATCGCGTTGACCGCCAAGGGACTCCCGTGGGCAAGCTCGATATTCGCCTGAGCGGATGGAACGGACTCAATCATCTCAAAGTAGGCACGCTGACCCGCAAACTTAGCGACGGCAGCGAGCGAGCAGAAGTCATCGCCCTTGGTTCCCAAAACTGGTCGGAAAGCGGCAATGACAGCAACGACGAAAACATGCTGACGATTCGCAATCGTAGCAAGGACCTGAAGTTAGCCGCCGACTTTAACCAATTCTTCGACAGCAAATTGTGGGTCGCACCGACCAAGGCACCCAACGGCTTTTAAGAACTCGTAGGTGCTCTAGCTTCCGTGCATGGCGCGCGCGAGTTCCTCAACTTTGGCGCGCTGAATACGCTTGGCTTCATTCTGCAAACTCGACGCCACCAAACAAAAATCAATGGACGGCAACACCTCCGCCACATTTTGCACCGAAACGCCTGAAGCAATTCCAAGTGGATAATCGCCCATCACGGAACGCGCCCGTTGCACTTGTTCGGGATTGGCCGCCACGCCCGTCTTGGGCCCCGTCACAATCACGCCGTCTACCCAGCCCATGGCCTGCAGGGCCGACTGCTCAATGGATTTGCCCGGATCTATAAGCGTGGAATACTTCATGTGCACGCCACTGCAGTAGAAAGTTTCGGAAGGACGCAACGTCTCAATCGCATGAAGACTTACTTCCTTACGCTCCTTAATTAGATCCACGCCCGAAAAATCGGTCCACACCACGCACAGATTGTATTCACGGGCAAGACGAAAGCTGTCCACGTAACCGTAGGGCTCGGCCTCATCGCCCAGGTAATTCACTCCAAGTGGAATCTTAGGATAACGCTTGCGCACCGCCTGCATCGTGCTTTCCAGCTCCGCCAACGACGACCACTCGTTAATCAGCACCACCGCATCTGCGCCGCCGCCCAAAGAAGCATCCACATCCGCGAAGGCCTGATCCACTAAATTACCACCGTCCTGATTGACATAAGCCACTACCCACAGTTGATGTCGATGGGGAGATATCCGGCGAAGTTTTTCAAGGGGGCTCAGAAAGGGACGCGACGTTTGGCTCATTCGAAATCCTCCGCAAAAATTCTCTTCTTCGGCGAAGTCAGCTGGGATCGCCTCCTCGCGTTCGAAGAACTTCCCCGGGATGAACAAGATTGTCATCTCCTTTTTGAGCGGGCCGGCCCCGGAGGCTGCGCGCTCAACTCCGCGTGCGTAGCCGCCGGAGCCGGAAGCCACGTAACTCTGGCCGGCAATGCGGTGGGAAGCGACACCGAAGGTCAGCGGATTCTTGACTACCTCACGCGCGCTGGCATTGACGTTCGCGTGCCCTGCCGGCCCGAAATCCATACACCCTTGATTCATGTTTTGCTGGAGGTTCCCACGGGTCGCCGCTCCTTTATTCTCTTTCCGCGCGACCCCCAACCGCTGCGCGAATCCGAACTCTCGCAACTCATTGCCGAGGTTCAGCGCGGCGAGTATCCATGGGTCTTCGTTCAGGCGCAAAGCTTTGAACAAAATCTTTATTTCCTGCGCCAAATACATACAGCCCCAAACACTTGGATTCTCACGCAGGATATTGACGCCGAATCCCCCTTTGCGCCCCAGGTGGATGCGATTCAGCTGTCGCTGGCCGAGGAAGTTAACTTTACTAGTTCCGTAGTAGATAAGATGGCGCAACCATTTTTCGTTCACTCCCGCCCGCAAATCGTCTTGGTGACGGCCGGAGCCCGCGGAGTAGCCCTCTGCCTACGGGGACAAAAACCACAACTTATCGCGGGAATCCCTGCGGCGCAGGTGAAGGACACCACGGGTTGCGGAGATGCCTTCCGCGCCGGTCTCCTGCACGGCCTCGCTCAAGATTTGCCGCTATCGGACGCCGTCGCACTGGGTCAGAAGGCCGGCGCCTACAAAGCCGCTTTTTATGGCTCCAACGTGCTTAGTAATTTTGCCAAGGAATAGACCTCGGGTTTAAAACAGCCCCATGAAACTTGCTCAGGTCGCCAACGTATCTACCCTTTTACTCAGTTTAACAAGTCTTCAGGCGCTGGCCTGGGGAAATCGCGGTCATCACGCCATTTGCGAAGCCGCCACCCAGCTAGTGAAGGAACCCACACTCAAGCACTTTCTCAGTGGTCGGGGGCACGTGATGGGTCACTTGTGCAACATTCCTGACATCTCCTGGCGATCGTTAGCTTCTAAGGTTACGGAACTCGGCAACCCCACTCACTATTTAAGTGCCGAAAGCGTCCACATTGGTTACGCTCAGATCCCTGCCAAATTTGAAGAACTCCGCGCTAAATCACCGCTTGCACTGAACGCCGCTCACGAAGACCTCGGATCTCTCTGGTGGCGCGCCGATGAATTTTACCGATTGGCCACCCAGAGCGGAAAGACTGCGACCTCGGCCGGATCGCCCTCCCCAGGAGCGGAACAAAACGACTCGGACGCTTTTAATCGCAGCGTTTATCAAATGTACACTCTAATGGGCCTGATGGGACACTACGTAGGCGATGCATCAATGCCTTACCATAATACCGACGACTACGATGGCTGGGCTAAAGGGCACGGCGGCATTCACTCGTACTACGAAGACCTCATCGTGAATGAAATTTCTGCCGACTATACTGGCAAAATTTTTAATCGGGCAAAACGCTTAGCTAGTTCAAAGGGACAAATGTCCGTTGTTGAGCGCATGCGAGCCCTGGGACTAACTGCGCTTGCCGACCTGCCTAAGGTAGAAGCTCTAGATAAAGTCATTCGTCCCTCTAAAATAACTACGATTGAAAACAAGCAGGTAAAATCGCGGGCCGAGCGCGTAACGCCGGAGAAAATGGTTAAAAAATTTGAGCCACTCATTATCGATGAAAACGCTCGATCGGCCAAACTTCTTGCGGAGTTCTGGGACGAAATTTATGTTCAGGCTGGCAAGCCCGATTTAAATCGTTACAAATCTTTTCGGTACCCGCTCGACGTTGAATTCGTAGCCCCCGACTACCTAGGCGAAAAATAGATGAAGATTCGCCAAACATCGAATTGTGTAACCTTTGTGGCACGGATCTAGAAACTAGCCCTCATAGTAAAAAATTTAATCTTGCGATAATTGATGAAGATGGATTGCCTCCTCGCACCTTCGCTCTAGAATAGCGGTTCGTGGCGTTACATATATTTTCACTTAGCACCTTCTTTTTTCTTCCAGCTGCCCTTGCTCAATCGGTGAGTTCGCCTACGGGCCGTCCCCTTTCATTCGACCAAGCATACGCCGCCGCCCTCGCCCACAGCGAAACTCTCAGCATACAAACGGAGCTCGTTACTCAAGCTGAAGAGCACTACTCGCAAGCCTTTGGGAGCGCTCTACCTAACGTGTCAGCCAGCGCATCGTACTTACGCCAACAAAGTCCAGCCAACCTGGCAGGTAGCTCCAGCACCATCGCAGATCAACCGGTCGTTAAGGTGGGCGCCACTCAACCTCTGTTTCGTGGCCTCCGTGAATTTGCAGCGATTCGCCAAACCGATCAATTAACCAAGTCCCAACGCGAGTCCAAGCGTGCAGCCAGTCGCACCTTGTATGGCGACGTGGCCGATGCTTTTTATGGCGTGCTTTCGCAGGAGCGTGACATTGCCAACATCGACACCGAAATTGCTTCGTATGACAAACGCATTCAGGAGCTGGACGGACGTGTTCGTATTGGCCGCTCACGTCCCAGCGAAGTTTTGTCGGTAAAATCTGCTAAAGCCAGCTTAGTTTCTCAGCGTGAGCAGCTTCAAGGTCAGCTGCAGCGTCAGCGGGAAGCCCTTGCTTTTCTGACGGGCCTGCCTACAATCATTTCGCTCGACACCAGCACCCTCGAGCCCCTGTGGACCAACCCCAAGACCCTTGCCGCACCGGCAGCCATCGAGGCGCTGCTGCCTCGCATCGAAGAACGTCCTGACGTGAAGGCAGCCGTGGCTCGCTACGCTGCTGCCGATGAATCCGTAGCCATCGCCAAAGGCGCACACTGGCCCTCTGCAGATTTGGCTGCCAACTACTATTTCAAACGCCCCGGCTCGCTCGATGAAATTCACTGGGACGTTGGAGTGGCGCTCACGCTGCCCCTCTATGCAGGCGGCACCATTCAGTCCAAAGTACGCGAAAGTGCTTCGCAACGCGCTCAAGCGCAGCTGGAGCTCACGCGTCTTCGGCGCCAAGCCGAAACCGACGTACGAAGCCTCCGCAGCGACGCCGAAAGCGAGCGCGTTCGTATCGGCACCCTTCAGGATGCACTCACACTCGCCGAACGTAACTACCGAGAACAACTTCGCGACTACCAATTGGGTTTGGTCACCAACATCGACGTTCTACAGGCCCTAAGCACCTTTCAGGAAAGTCGCCGGTCTCTCGATCGAGCGGTAAGCGCCTACCCCGCATTGCTACTTAAACTTGATATCGCAGCCGGAATTTCATTGCCCAACGAACCCCAAGGAGGCTGACCCGTGACGCTATCCGAAGTTTCTATTCGCAAACCCGTTTTTGCTTGGATGCTCATGGCAGGCCTCATTGTGTTCGGGGCTATTTCCTTTACCCGCATGGGAGTTAGCCAACTTCCAGATGTAGATTTTCCCATCGTATCGGTGTCTGCTTTCTTGGACGGAGCCGCGCCCGAAGTCATGGAAACGGACGTTGTCGACATCATTGAAGACTCGCTCATGTCGATCGAGGGCGTGAAATCCATTGTCTCGAGCTCTCGAAACAGTTCGGCCTCCATCACGGTGGAATTTGACCTCGGACGCAACATCGACATCGCCATGCAGGATGTGCAATCAAAAATTGCGCAGGTGCAGCGCCGCCTACCTCGTGAGATGGACCCGGTGTCGGTTTCTAAAACTAACCCCGAAGATCAGCCCATTTTGTGGCTGACCCTGGAGAGCAAGCAACACAAACCCGCCGAACTGATGTCCTACGTACGGGACTACGTAAAGCAACAATTCTCAACCATCGCGGGCGTGGGCGAAATTAGCTTGGGTGGTTATGTCGACCCTAACCTACGCATTTGGGTGCGAGACAAGGACCTCGATAAATACTCGCTCGCAGTGAACGACGTAATCAGCGCCATCCAGAACGAGCACAGCGAACCCCCGGCCGGTCGTCTAGAAAGCGGCGTAAAGGAATTCAACGTGCGTACGCTGGGCGAAGCGCAAACCGTAAAGGAATTCGAATCCCTCACGCTCTCGTCGCGCGGCGGACAACCTAACTTTGCCCGCATGCGATTACGCGACGTGGCCGACGTTGAAGAAGGCCTAGCCGATGTACGCCGCGTGAGCCGCGGCCTGGGCAATCCGGCCGTAGGTTTGGGTATCCGCAAACAGCGGGGCTCGAATGCCGTGTCCGTGGCAGACGCCGTGCTGAAAAAAATGGAAGCCGTGCAAAAAACCCTTCCTCCCGGCATGAAGATGGCGGTGAACTTTGATTCTACGCGCTTCATTAAGGACTCCGTCAACGAATTGAACTTTAACCTAGTCTTGTCGGCGCTCTTTACGGCCTTCGTGTGCTGGCTCTTCCTGGGCTCGTGGTCTTCCACCTTCAACGTGCTCCTGGCGATTCCGACCTCCGTGGTGGGCACCTTTATCTTTCTGTACTTCGCAAAATTTACGCTGAATACGTTTACGTTGCTCGCGCTGAGTCTTTCCATCGGGATTGTGGTGGACGATGCGATCATGGTGCTCGAAAACATTTTGCGTCACCGCGAAATGAAGAAGACTCGCACTCAAGCCGCCATCGATGGCGCTACTGAGATCACCTTCGCGGCGCTCGCCGCCACGGTTTCCATCGTAGCCGTCTTCTTGCCCGTGGCCTTTATGAGCGGCATCATCGGCAAATTCTTTTTCCAATTCGGTGTGACCATGGCCGTGGCCGTGTTGCTCTCGCTCGTAGAAGCTCTCACGCTTACGCCCATGCGCTGCGCACAGTTTGTAGACACCCACGAACGCACCTCGCGCTTCGGCCGCTTCATCGAGGCTATTCTCGACGGAGTTAGCCGCCTGTACCACCGCTCGCTGGAGCGAGCGCTAAACTGGAAGTGGGCAGTAATACTCATTTCGCTGGTAGTCTTCGGCCTGAGCATGATTTCACTTAAGCATCTGAACAAGGAATTCGTTCCTCCTGAAGACCAAAGCCGCTTTATTATTCGCGCTCAAACGCCCGTGGGTTCTTCCCTCTCCTTCACCGATGAACGTTTCCGCAAGATTGAAGAATTCCTCAGCAAGCAACCTGAAGTTTTGCGCTACTACACCTCCGTGGGGGGTGGCGCCGGAGGTGAAGTGAACTCCGGATTCGTTTTCGTTACCCTCAAGCAACCGAACGAACGCAAACTCACCCAAATGGAAGTCATGAACGTGGCCCGCAAAGCCTTCAAAGACATTCCGGACCTCAAAGCCGGCGTGATCGATTTATCGCAGAGCGGATTCTCGGCGTCGCGCGGTTATCCGGTGGAATTCACCATTCAGGGGCCGTCCTGGGAAGAACTAGGCAAGCAATCGGAACTCATTCGCGCCGAGATGGAAAAATCTAAACTCGTTACGGACATTGACTCGGATTTTCAAACGGGCATGCCGGAGATTCACATTATTCCGGACCGCGAAGCCGCCGCCCTTCACGGCGTTAGCATTGGCGCAATCGGCGAAACCGTGAACGCGCTCATCGGTGGTGTGCTGGTGGGACGCTACCCCAAAGACGGTCACCGCAACGACATTCGCTTGCGACTCAAGGAAGATGGCCGCCCACGCTTGGATCGCATTCGCAGTCTTTACGTGCGCAATAACCGCGGCGAACTAATTCCCCTCTCCCGCGTGGTGAAGGTCGAAGAAAAACCCACGCTGCAGGTTATCTCACGTAAAAACCGCGAGCGCGCCATCACCATATTTGCCAACGTCGCTCCGGGCGCCTCGCAACAAAAGGCACTCGAAGCGATCGATGACATCGGCAAGCGCGTGCTACCCGCGGGCTATCGCATTGTACTCAGTGGTAGCTCTCAAACTTTCCAGGAGTCCTTTCAAAGTTTGGCCTTTGCGCTGGTGCTGGGCCTCTTCGTGGCCTACATGGTGCTCGCTTCGCAGTTCAACAGCTTCATTGACCCGCTCACGGTCTTTGCGGCCCTGCCCTTTTCATTGTCGGGCGCCTTCGTGTCGCTGCTGATTGGCCACCAATCGCTCAACATCTACAGCATGATCGGCCTGATTTTGCTGATGGGTATCGTGAAGAAGAACTCGATTCTCTTGGTGGACTTCACCAACCAGGTGCGCGACCGCTCGCCCGACCTGCCCGTGAAGGATGCACTCGTAGAAGCCTGCCCCATTCGTTTGCGCCCGATTCTCATGACCTCCATTGCCACGGTGGCCGGAGCCATTCCGCCCGCCATGGCCATCGGTCCGGGAGCGGAGAGTCGCATTCCCATGGCCGTGGCCATAATCGGGGGCGTGCTGATTTCCACCCTGCTAACTCTGTACGTAGTCCCCAGCGTGTACCTCATCGTGGCCCGCAAACACCGCCGCCACGTGGAAGCTTAAATGTGTTCTGATTGACCGACCTATTTCGAAATCAAAGCACCTCAGGGTCGGCGCATGACCCGAGGTCCGAAGGACTGAATTCCACGCCGCAGGTTGCAAGAGCCACATAAGAGCTGAATGTTCTCAGGGCTAGAGGTGCCGCCCAGAGCAAAAGGCTGCACGTGGTCAAACTGCAACCGATGTTTGGACCCGCAAGCTGTGCATTTCCCGCCAGCCGCGCGCCAGACCCGATGCTTAACGGCCTTAGAAATATAACGAGTGCGTTTGATGACCCCGGCGCCGGGTTTTGGGGATGGTGCCTTGAGCTCCGCTTTAACGGGAGCCTTACCAAATCGCTTTTCGCTAAGTCGCTCGGTGCTCAGACGGGCCATCTCGGCCACTAGTTCCGCTAGGCTCAGGGCTGCCCCCCGGGGGCCCAGCAGCGAGCGAACTTGCTCCAGACTCTCGCGCAGCTGCTGATCAATTAAGAATTTAACTTCCGTATGCTCTGCACTCACCATGCGCTCTCGCTCTCGGGGAAGCACCGAAGGTGGACAGATCGAAAGAATAACCTTTTGTCCCTCACGAGTGGATTTGTCCTCCATCTGTGCCAAAAGCTCGGTTTTCTGTTCTTTGCTTAAAACCATTTCGGGCTGGGCCTTTTTGAGATCCCGAAAGAAGCTTTGCGCCTGGCAAATGTTGCTTAGGTTTAAGGCGCCTGATTCAATCTTCGGAGCAATCTCCGGAATCTCAGTCATCAGCCGGAGTGCCTGAATGCGTCTGCTAGCCGCGGCCTCAGAATAGCCCAGCTCACGAACGGCGTAGTCAAAGAGCGAGGTAAATTTAAACGCATATAACTTGCGCCGCTCGATCTCCTGCATATGCCGCAGCACATCCATCGTCACCGCTCGCTCTTTTCGCACGAGCGTTTTGGTGGCAGAGAGCAATTCTGAATCTTTCAGTGCGCGAATCGTGTTCATGACAAGAGCTATATCACATGTTTTTCGGAGCACTTTTTTGCAACGATTCAGAGCAAAATCACACCCATATTTAAAGCGCATAGAAGGCTCGCGACGATGACTTCTCTCGGGAAAAAGTTATTTTTTCAAAACTAGCTAGCGATCTGCACGCAGCGAGAAGCCTGCGACGAACGAAATCGCGTCAATAAAAAAGTTTCGAAAAATTAACCTTCAAAGCAAATTTAGCGGGCCTGAGTCGGGAGCGCGAGCTGGATACCACATTGCCTGTAGCACGCGGCGCCCCGGTGCCGAGGTGGACGGAGTTTTTGATATGTGCGCTTTGCCGCCGTCGACCGTACACCTTAAACGCGAGCTACTTTTTTTGGGAATTTCCAAAATCAACGCGAACCCCCAAAGAATTGGCGTCCTTTTCTTTATCGACACCCGAAGGCGCTGACTTCGATTCACGAAGAGCGGAATTCGTATACTCCGCCGAAACTTGGGTCACGCAGTTCTCATAGCCACGCTCACCCAGCTTAAAACTCGTTCCTTGCGCATCCGTGCACACGCCTTTAGGCCCATGAGATTCTTCGCGAGGATTTTCCTGCGGCCCCTTCAGGAGACGACTCACATCGACGTCCCGGTGTTTTACGGATTCCACGGAGGGAGAAGGCGCGGGCTGAGCCCCCGCTTGGGCCGCCCACCAACAGGCTGCGTAGATTATAAATTTCATATTTATCCCCTTAAATAGCTTCGGCACCGGCTAGGGCTACCAGGTGATCGTTCTCGACGGTGGAGCCCGACACGCCAATGGCGCCTACGATTTCGCCCTTAGTATTTTTGAGCGGCACTCCGCCCGGGAAGGAAATAAGGCCACCGTTGGAATGCTCAATATTGTAAAGCGAACCACCGGGCTGCGAGAGTTTACCGATTTCGCCCGTGGGCATATCAAAGTAGCGAGCGGTTTTAGCCTTCTTCATGGAAACATCGATGCTACCGAGCCACGCTCCGTCCATCCGCAAAAAAGCCTTCAGATTGCCACCAACGTCCACGACGGCAATGTTCATTTTGCATTGCAGAGCCGAAGCCTTCGTTTGTGCGGCCGAAACAATCTTGAGGGCCGTGTCGTGATCGATATCGTTAACATTCAAAAGTTGTGATGCCATAGGCCCGGTTTAGCAGGCCCCCGATGCGATGAAAAGTCTTAGGGAGTGGGCGCCTCAAACTGGCCATCTTCGACCACCGATCGACCACCTTCCGTAACGGCCACCACACGGTAACTGTGGCTAGAGCCCGCCGGCAAGCAATACGCCGCACCAGCATCGAGCACGATGGGCTGATTACGGACCTGCTGATCGGCATATACGCTGAGCCAAGCCCCGTTACTAGCTAGCACCTGCAGCTCATAGCGGGCCAGACATGCATCCTTAGCCGGAACCTCCGTCAGGCGACATTTGTTCTCCATTGAACTCTGCCCATTGTCATAGCGAAGTGTCACTGACGATATACTCACCAGCATACGCCCCTCGCGCGATTTGCGCAGCGAAAGTTTGCTCTTGAGCCCAACAATTTTTGATTCCACTGGCACCGCGCCGTTATCGTCCGATTCAAAATCGTCGTCCACTTCAAAGGCCTGCGGCTGGTTCGGATTGCAAAGAGGGGCTCGGGCGGCCGTGGCCGCTGCCTGCCGGGGCGTAACTGCCACTTCGGCCGCGGCCGCAGTTGGCAAGGGAACGCCTTTAGCGAGCTCGGCCGCCTGTTTAAGCGAGTCCAGTTTGCGCCGATTCTCCAGGGGCGAACGAGGATCGTAGTTGCAGCTCTTCACCGTTCGATCGCAGGTTTCGTAATGCTCTTCATCGCCATAATCACCCGTCGAGTGACGTTCTAAATGCAAATGTGGGCCGCTTCCACAGGACGGTAGTGGATACTGAGTGTGAGTTCCAATCAACTCTCCCTGACGCACGAGCTGTCCTGGCTGAACTCGAATATCCTTATCGAGATGCAAATAGCGCCACACTGCACCCTGACTATCTTCAAAGTTCACTTCCCATCCACATCCTCCTTGGGAGTTTACTGACAAAATGCGGCCATTCGAAAAAGCTACCGAGTAGATCGATCCCACCGGAGCAACGTAGTCTTGTCCGATATGCGGACGTGTTCCGATAGTGCGGTTGCACGAACACCACGCGCTGCCAACGTAAGCACCTTTTCCAACCAAAGGAAACACGTAGTCCGCGAGAGGCGTCACTCCCAAGCCGGCCGCATTGAGTGCAGCCTTCACGTCGCTCTCGTCGGACTGGGGAACCCGCTCGGGCGTGTGCGGCGTTGTTTCTTCGGGTTCAGTTAAAGGTTTAGAACAGGCGGCCAGCAGGACGCTTAGAGCCAACAGACGCGCGAAACGCACTACGCACCACCCTTCTGGCCACAGCGACAAGTCGAAGAACTCCCCACCGATCCTACACAGTGCAGACCTGCTTCGCGGTACTCCACAGGCTGGGCATTTAGGTAACGAATATACTTCGGTTCACCATTCGACTGGGGCGACGCCACGCTTAGGAGTTCACGACGAGCCCCTTCTTGAGCCCCCTGCGCCTTTGCCTCCTGTAAAGTTTTATTGATCGTACGCAGAGCTATTTCTACACCCACCGAGGCGGGCCGACGTAAATCGGGAATCGGTAGGCGTCGAATGTCGCGCGAAAAATTCGGATCGGACGAAACAAAAAATTCAATGCGGTAAGCGGCCGGCACGGAACTCGTCCAGGTCGCCGACATTTGGTAGTACGAGTGATCCTGTTGCCAGAACTGGGTAATTTCTTGCACGTGCGCGTTGCGTGGAAATTGTTTTTCGCCGCTCAATCCGGTGCGCGAAAATACAAGGTGCGTCAGTTCGTTTTGTTTGGCCAGTAAGTGGCCACGACAGCTCGCGTCCCACACGATAGCCACCTTCGTCCCCTTGTACTTGCCAGGCGAAGCAAAGACCGGTTCAGCTGAATCCAGTGTTGCCTGGGAAACCACCGCCGGATTCGGAGCCGAATTCACGACGATCGGAGTTTCTCTAGTAATCGTAGGCAAGCGGAGCTGAAATTTTTTCTGTTCACTAGAACTTGTTTCGGTCACGGGAGTCGAGTCCACAGAGTCAACCTTCTTAGCGCGCGAACGCCACTGCACGACGGCACCCATGGCCAGCAAGACACATCCCACAAAAATTAAAACGCGCAAAAATCCAGAATTCATCGCAGGTTCAAGGATATCGCATCTCCCACGGAGCCATGGTCAAATCGTTGACAAGTAACTCTCACCGCCCGGCAAAAGTTTGACTGTATAATGAGGCATGGCCCAATCCCTGCTCCGGATATTTCTTCTTTCTTTGGCGTGCTCCGCTACCACGGCTAGAGCTCAGTCCGGAGCCCAGGCAGCCTACGAGCGTGCCCAGCGCCGCCTCCGCAATTCCCAATCCTCGCCCGCCCCGCACAGAGCCAATCCTCTTCCCATCGAGAGCGATCCCGAGGACACCCCCGCGCCAGTAGGCGCTGAAACACCAACCCACGACAACGCATCGCCTCCGCCTGAAATCACGCGCCCCCTTCGACGTCCAGCACCCGACAGCGATTCAACTGCTCCCGTTGCATCCTTAAACGCCAGCGGCGGCTTTCGAGAGTCCAGCCGCAAACCCGCCTGGTGGAGCAATGCCCGCGAAAAATTTGTGCAGCAAGCAAATGGAACCGTAAATGGATTGTCCGCCATCCACATGATCGGCGCTGGCGCCAATAGCACCATTGTTGATACACGCTTACGAGCCGCCACTTTTGGTGAAGCCAAAAGAATTTGTGCCGGCATGTCGCCCCAAGGAACTTGGCGCCTCGCGGATATGTCCACCCTCAACTCGATAGGCCCGATGCTGCAAGAAAACTTACCCAACGGCACGGCCGAATTTTTATGGATCAGTCCCTACCGAATGGTGGCGCGACTGGGCGGATTTGACTCCGCCGCTGAACCTTACGTGCAGCAAGTAAAATTTTACGGCGGGGGCGCAGAAGACACGTACACCGACCTCAATCTCGCGGCACAGGATTTCGCCCAGGTGGCCGCCCAATTCAGCCCTAAAGACCCGGAAGGAAAAACCTACACTGGTCCTCGCGGGCGGGTGCTTACGCGCACGCAAGCCGCCGTAGTCGCGCGCGACAACAACCTGTACATTCGCGACCCCCACACCGGAAAAGTCGGGGCCCATGTGTTGTGCGTTTCGGGGTCCGACACGCCCATCAAGAAATACCGGTAGTCATGAGCCACCTTATTCTCCGCGAATTAACCCCTAACGACGAAGTGGCCTTTCTCCGCGCCGTGGATTCCTGGGACGATGCCCCCGGATTTATCTTCGCCGACGGCTTCGCGACCGCACCCTCATACGCCAGCTACCTACAAAGCCTGGACGATCGCAAACGAGGCATTAACCTGGCTCCCAACCGCGTGCCGGATACTTTCCTCTGTGGCTTCGTGGGATCAGAAATCGTGGGACGACTCGGACTGCGTCACAGTCTTAACGATTTTCTCCTGCGCATTGGCGGTCACATTGGCTACGGCGTACTCCCCGCACATCGGCGGCGCGGCTACGCCACCGAAATGCTCCGCCAATCTTTACCCTTCGCGCGGGCGCTCGGACTGCAACGCGCACTGGTGACCTGCGACGATAGCAACGTGGCTTCTATACGCACCATTGAAAACTGCGGCGGAGTGCTCGAAAACATTCTGAACGTTGAGGGCCAAAAAGCCAAACGACGTTACTGGATTGCTCTGTAATATCGGCGTTACTTCTGCGGGCGCTTCAGCACGGCGAGCGTCATGCGACTCACGCAAACGAGCTTATCGTTTTGTGTGATACGCGTTTCCCAAACCTGCGTCGACTTACCCACGTGCACCGGCGTGCTGCGCCCCAGAACGTGCCCCGCGGTAACGGAACGAATGTGGTTCGCGTTGATTTCCAGACCCACACAGTATTCATGATCGCGATCCACAATCAAATTACCCGCCGTGCTCGCCAGCGTTTCGGCTAACACCACCGAAGCTCCGCCGTGCAAAAGGCCCACGGGTTGCTTCGTGCGGTGATCCACGGGCATGGTGCCGAGCAAAAAGTCGGGGCCGATTTCGATGACCTCAATTCCCACGTGCTCCACCATCGTTCCACGGCCCCGAGCGTTCACTTCGTCCAGGCTGTAATCTTTAAACCAAATGCTCATTCGATGTCCTCCACACCCAGCTCCGCGAGCGTCAACTGGCGCCGCGACTCGCCCCACCCGGGGCTCGTCGACCAATCACTTAAATTTACCCTAAAGCTTTCCGCAAAGCGCGCCCGCAGAGCCGCGGGCCATAAACCGGCCGCGGATAGATCTTCGCGCGTCACTCCGCGCGTGCGTTTTTCGAGTCGCTGGCCGTTATTGCGGGTCACGAGCGCCGTGTGAAACACGGCCTGGAGACTGGCCGGGCGCGCGGTCCACCGGGCAAAGAGGGCCTGCAACTCACGCTGGGTGCGCAAAACGTTCTCCAAATCCCAGGCTCGCACCAGCAAGCGAAAATCACCCAAAAAATCGTCGAGCGCACAGGCCCACTGGTAAGCAGGTACAAAACCGTAACGATCCGCCTCCGCTTCGTCCACGGCCTCGGCCCGCCAGGCCGCCGCTAACGTGGGCCAAGTACGGGCCACCAAAAAATCTTGAGCTCCGTCCGCCGCCATCTGACTACGAAAACGCCAACCAATGCTGGGACTCGCAACCCGTGGATAAGGCTCTGGCGTGCCCAACCACTTGCGGCAGTGCCCGCTGTAGACCGGCCCTTCGGCATGCGGAGCCGAAGCGAGCCCGCCAATGGCAGTCTGAACTTCGCTCCGCGAACAAAAGCAAGGATACACCTGGCCCTCGCGCACGGCGCGAAGAAAATACTGCCAATGCCGATCGCGCTGCGCGCTTTGCACTTCGATTCGATCGGGTGCTAATCCGAGCTCGCGCATATCACTGAGCTGCTGTTCCTGGGCACCAGGAAGAACTCGCGGGGTGTCGATGTCTTCAAAGCGCACCACCCAGGGTTCCTGGAGCGCGCGGGCCCACGCATGGGAAATCCACGCCGTACGAAAGTTACCCACATGAAAAGCACCCGTCGGTGACGGTGCAAAACGCACACCCGGCATGGAAAAGTATTTTAGGCTGCTTTTTTCGAACGGGCGAGCAATCGCTGAAGAACCAGCGGAATATCTTCAAGGGGAGCGATGTCTTCGGCCGCTCCAATTTTTATTGCTTCCCGTGGCATACCGTAAACGATGCAGCTCGACTCATGCTCGGCAACGGTGCGCGCGCCGGCCTGCCGCAACGCCAGCAAACCCTTAGCGCCATCTGCACCCATACCGGTCAAAATAACTCCCACCGCCCTACGCCCGAGCGCTTTTACGCCACTCTGAAACAGGACGTCCACCGAAGGTTTGTGACGGTTCACGGGCGCTCCATCAAAAACCTTCACCGTCAGCACGCCCGCCGAGCTGCGTAGAATTTCCATCTGCATTCCACCGGGGGCCATGAGCGCTTGACCCGCCTTCACTTCGTCCCCATCTTTGGCCTCCAACACCGGAAAGGCGCAGGCCTGTGTAAGCGAATCCGCTAGGGCCTTCGAGAAAACTGCGGGAATGTGTTGCACAATAACAATGGGAGGAATACTGGCCGGCAAAGCGCCCAACAGACTCCGCAAGGCCTGCGGACCTCCAGTAGATGATCCAATCAAGATCACTGAATTATCGTTCGAATTTAAAGGGGCCTGCAAGCGTCGCGATTTGAGCGTCGTTGGCGTTGCTTGAGACCGAGTCAATTTAGCTGTCGATGCAGCTAAAACTTTTTCTACAATAATGGGAGCCATCATCTTCAGTTCCTCAAAACGAGGCTTCTGAATATAATCAACGGCGCCGGCTTCCAGAGCTTCGAGCACCATTCGCCCTTCCGTCAGGCTCATAGAAGTAACGAGCACCGTGGGAATGGGCATTTTGGGCATTATTTTACGCAGCAACTCCACCCCGTTCATCTGCGGCATCTGCAGGTCGAGGGTTATTACATCGGGGCGATATTGCTGAATCAGTCCTTCGACTTCATTGGGCATGGATGCTTCAGCCACGACATCGATATTCGCGTCCGAAGAAAGGACCGCCTTGAGTAGGTCTCGAATGGTTTTGGAGTCATCCACAATCAAGACACGACACTTCCTGGCCGCGGGAGCATAGCTGACTTTCACTTTAGACTCGGGAGCCTGAAGAATAAACTCCGCTCCAGAACATTCTTTGGCTAAAATTTTTGCGCCCAGTTTTTGCTGAAAATAGCTCACCAGACCAGCCACGGTAGCCAGCGCCGATTCCGAAGCTACGAACTTAGCTTCGATGGGCGAGCCGGGCTTCATCCCCGCCTGAAATTGAGTTACCAACTCACGGCACCGGGCAGTAAAGGTCTCCGGACTTTCCCCAACTGACCACAGCAAAGCCCCCATACGTTGGTCCCGGGCATCCACCAGGGCCACAAAGCCCACATGATTGGAGGCTTTAAGATAAGCACTCTCTCCGGCTTTGCCGATCCAGTATTTCGCCGTGGCGAGCTGGGTAAAATCGGCGGGCCGATGGGTCATGATTTCTTCCATCCTCCGAGAAACTCTTCAACGTGGTAAGCCATGCTCGTCACCGGAAGACGCATAAGTTTATGCACCGGCGATTCTTGTGTACCTAGTTCCGCCTGCCATGAATCATCTGCGAGCACCTGCACCCGCTTCATGTTGGAGGCGTTTTTCAGACAAGCCTTCACGAGGGAATTTGTTCCATCGTCCAAAAACAGAACGGAACAATGACGAGTCCCCAACGATCCGGCGGCAACTAAGAAATGTTCCTCCAGTGATCCATGAAGCGGCCCGTGCTGATAGGTCTGATCCCACGAAAAATGATCGGCCTGCAGAGCCTTGAATAGTCCGCCCACGCTACCACGTGCCTGCGGCTCTAACCAAACCATTGGTGGTCGGTTTTGAGATGCAAAGGTCCCCCAAATCGTTTCGACATCCGTTCGCCGCGAAGCCGTAGCAACCACAATGAGAGCGGAGTGCTTAGGATCAAGCTTCGCAAGATCACGTGAAAATTGCTTATCGATATTTTTGGCCGGTATGGAGATCGCGGTCCCCGTTGCCCGAAGCTTCCAAGCGCTCAGCAGTTTGTTCCGCAATTCCTCGCCTTTGACATCAAGGTTCGCAAGGTCGGGTTTCTCAACGTAGTCGCTAGCCCCCAAAGATAAACATTTCTGAGCTAGCGTTTTATCTTCGCGGCTCACTGAACTCACCACCACCACGGGCGGGTGTGAGCCCGCTTTGAAGTTACGCTCCAAATACTCCACTCCACCTTGTTCAGGCATGTGAATATCAAGCGTCAGGAGATCCGCAGTGTTGCTCTTAAGCCACTGCGTGGCTTCCAAACCGTTTTTTGCAACGCCGACCACTTCGAATCCGTGGGTACGAGCAAGAACTTTTTTAAGCAGACTGAGAACTGTACCGGAGTCGTCTACGCAAAGCACACGCAGCGGATTAGGAACGGGATTGCTCGCAATCCTGGGCGTCGCGCCCAATCCCTTGCTCGCCGAGGCAGAAGTACCCGCACTCGCGGAGGGCCTCTCCTTCATGTAGACCGAGGGACCCACATGGTAGGTAGGTAGCTGCAGCTGATTGAGCGATTCAGACAACCCCACGAACAAGTAACCGTGAGACTCCAAACTCGAAAGCAACGTATGCGTTGACTTTGCAATCTGGTCAGGAGAAAAATAGATAAAAACGTTCCGGCAAAAAATAATATCGTATTTAGCCGCGGCACTAGTCTGTCCCGGAGAAATTAGATTTCCAGTTCCAAACGAGCAATGTTCACGTAAACTCTTTTTTACCGCCGCGAACTCACGAATATCGCCCACTCCCCGCGACCAATAAGGTTCTAGATATTGACGGGGAATTTCTTTAACTTCACGCCAAGGATACACACCATTCTGTGCATAGTGAACCGATTCAGGATCAATATCGGATCCATGAATCTCAAAGCTAAATCCAGGAGCAATTGTGCTCAGATGCTGATCCAAAAACATGGCCAACGAGTAGACTTCTTGACCACGGCTGCAGGCCGCCGACCAAACTCGAATTTTCTTTTGACCACTGGCCTTCAAGCGGGCCACCACAGAGGGCAACGCCGTCTGCAGCAAAAAATCGAACTGAGAAAATTCGCGAAAAAAATAGGTGTGGTGTGTGGTCATCAAGGAGATGAGCGACTTTAACTCTTCATCCTGATGCTCATTAAAATAAGCCACGTACTCAGCGACGCTTTTTAGCCCTAGGCTAATGAGACGTTTGGTAAGCCGAGATTCCACCATAACTCGGTTTTTTTCACCGAGCTGAACCCCCGTAACCTGGGTGATCAATTCACAAACATCGTCCAACGAATCACTGCGTAAAGCTTTAGCCAAAGTTGCTCCTTAAAGTATGCGAAAACGCCCGAACCGAGCGCCTCCAAAACTCAAATTACAGGTCCTCGAAACGAGGGTCGTCGCCCGAAGGCATGTCCTCAGCCCCAACTGCCTTCTTCATGGGCGCGGAGTGAGTCTTACCTCCGGTCGACGTTTGCTTCGCAAGGCTCTTAGTTTTCTTATCGGTCCGTTTCTCAAAAGCTAAGACGGTGGCGGTCGGAGTTACAGCAACGGCAGCGGGAGTGACAGCAGATACCTCTCCCCCCTCCACCATACTGTTCAAGTTGGTCACGATTGCATTCACAGAGTTGGCACGCTGACGTAGCAAATCAGACGACTGTGCAGACTCCTGAGACGTCGTTGCGTTTTCGTGCGTAGCTTCGTCGAGCTGGTTCATAGCTTTGGCAATTTCGCTGATGCCCTGCGATTGTTCGCGGGAAGCATTCGAAATTTCATCGATCATCACGTTTACGCTATTCACACTATTCACAACTTCATCGAAGATCTCTGCGCACTGATGAGCTACCTTCGTACCAGTTTCGACCTTCTGCTTCGCTTCCGTTACCAGCGTTT
>JAFEAR010000054.1 GCA_018266335.1 Bdellovibrionales bacterium | reverse complement strand
TGGCAATCAGGCGCGGACAGACAGTCTATCTCCGGTGCGCAAATTACCACCATGTCCGTAAAACACATGGATGCCAGAGCCATAGCCATTCTTAATCACTTCCTCAATCTGCCGCCTTTACCTGGAGTGCCGCTAAAAATGACCACCATCTATGCCTCCGGCGAAAAACGCTGGCAACTCAAACCAGGGCACATAAAACAAGCGGACATGAGTGCCGGTGACCTTTTACCGCCCAAGGCAGGTTACAAAAACGTAGGACTGATCACCAAAGATTTCCTGGGCAAGAGCGCCATGACTACTTTTGACGGGCTGTCAGAGATGCTCGGCGACGACTAAGACGCGGCAAAATTTCTAGTCACAGCAAACTAAGACTCACTTAAGAAAAGCGCTCTGCAAGCCATTCTTGCATTTTACAAATCGATTACAACTGAGCAAATGCCGGGGTCCGCGCAAGCGGCGCTAAGGCTGGAAAGGGCTCAGAAAGCTTAGAGACCTCTCTTTTTTGCCATAAATAAATCCTGAAAAACAGTAGCCAAGAGGATATTTCTCTTTGTTAAGAGCCCACAGGATGAGAGTTTTCACTAATTTCTCTTTCTCTCTTTATTGGTTTTCAAGAGAAATATTTGTAGTTTCGAGTTGTCCTCTTTTCATCTCTTCTTTTTGAGCCACCCACCCAGAAACCAAACCAGTTCGCAACCCCACCCACACCAATCGCCGCCGACAAAGCGACGGACTTGGCACGCTTGGGAGGAAAGGGCAGACTGGTCAGCGGCAATTGGTGAGAAGCTCATAAGGCGAGACGTTTCGAGGCTATCGCAACCCATCTCTCAGATAAGGAAACTCAGTCATGACGAACCAGAAGCACTTTGACTTCGACATGTTGAGCATTGTCGACCGCTCCATCCTCATGGTCCCCGTCACCACAGCACTGGCCTCCATCGGCTTGCGCTGCTTGGACGACGACAGGTTTTACCTCCAGGTGGAGCCCACCTCCGAGGCTGCCCAGGACCGGCTCGACGACTACCTTCTCACCTGGCAAGTGTCCAGGTCCGGGGTGTTTTTCAAGTTTTTCACCGGCGACTACCAGACGCTCTATCGGGAGTTTTGCGAAGCTTACCGAGTGGCTATGGCAGAAGGCGGTGTGGTTGTGAACGACCAGGCGCCTTACTGGGCTCGCTGCTGCATCGAGGAGACTCATCCCCGCATGCCGTTCGACCCGAATACGGCGCTCTAGACCGACAAGGTAAAAGGTCGTCAGAAACGGAAGTTTGTCAGTGCCTGGTGCTCTCAAACATCAGGTAGATCCAAACTCGGGTGGGAGCGCGGCTTGCTGCCCTTCTCCCTCCCACGAACTGCGCCTTAAGTGATAGGCGCACAAAGGACAACGCTATGTCCCCACCAAATCCCGGTCCCGGTCAAGAAACCGGCTCGGATGTCCGTCTTCCTGGTGCGGCAGCAGCCATGTGGCTCTTGCTCAGCATCAACCTGTTCAACTACATCGACAGGCAAGTCCTGTCGGCAGTGGTCCCTCAGATCAAGGAAAGCCTGCTCGCTAACCCCGAGCACACAGGCGTGGTCGGTTTCTTGCTCAAGCTGTTGAGCGGCATCCTCGGTGGCAACCCCGAAAATGCCATGGTTGGCCTTCTGGCCATGGCTTTCATGGTCACTTATATGGTCGCCGCCCCGCTCTTGAGCAGCTTGCCCTACCGCCGCTGGCTAATCATCGGCGGTGGCATCATCGTCTGGAGCCTGGCTTCAGGCGCTTCAGGACTGGCCACCGGTTTCGGTGTGTTGCTCTTGACGCGCTGCCTGGTCGGTCTCGGTGAGGCCGCCTACGGTCCGGTGGCTCCCTCCATCTTGTCCGAGTACTTCCCGGTCAAGGAACGCGGCGCCAAACTCGCCCTCTTTTACCTGGCTATCCCTGTCGGCAGCGCTCTGGGCTTTGTCCTGGGCGGTCTTGTCTGCAGCAAGTTCGGCTGGGAGTGGGCGTTTTACTCGGTGGTGCCGCCGGGCATCATCCTCGGGCTCATCTGCCTCTGGATGAAAGAGCCGGCACGGGCCAAGCCTCTGACAGCCGCACCGGAGCTCGTGGGCAAGAGCAAGTGGCAGCTCTATAAGGGCTTCCTCGCCAACAAGTCCTACCTGTACAACACCATCGCCATGACGGCCATGACGTTCGCCATCGGTGGTATCGGTTTCTGGATGCCCACATACATCCACGAGTATCGGCAGGCAGGCAGCCTGGCTAGCGTCAACATCATCTTTGGCGCCATCCTGGTCCTCTCCGGACTGTCCGCCACTCTCATCGGTGGCTGGCTCGGAGACAAACTGCGCGGTCGCCTCAAGGGCTCCTACTTCAAGGTGTCCGGCTGGGCGATGATTCTCGGATTCCCGGCTTGCCTGGGCATCCTCTACGCTCCCTTCCCCACGGCTTGGGTCTTCGTCTTTCTGGCTTGCTTCTGTCTCTTTCTCAACACGGGACCGCGCAATACAGCCCTGGCCAACGTCATCAGTCCTGCGCTCAGGCCCAGTGCCTTTGCGCTCAACATCCTGGTCATCCACCTCTTCGGCGACGTGCTGTCGCCGCTGGTCATCGGTGCTATCACCGATGCCTCCGGCAGCATGAGCACAGCCTTCCTGGTAGTCTCCGCGCTCGTCCTGGTGGGCGGCGTGGTCTGGCTCTGGGCGTCGCGGTACCTGGACAAGGACACATCCCTGGTGGCCTCGCAAGAGAGGTAGGAGGCCACCTCAACCTGACTT
>JAFEAR010000053.1 GCA_018266335.1 Bdellovibrionales bacterium | reverse complement strand
GCATGCCTTGCGACCAGTCAGCCCAGGTTGGATCATTCCCGAATACATCCAGGATGACATTCGCATCAACCAACACCCCTTCATCGGCCACGGGTCAGAGCCATAATTTCCTCGGTCGTCATTTTTATCGTCGCAGTTCCGCGAAGCGCAGCAAAGCGCGAGGACCTGGAAGCCGATCCATTTCGCTTGATGAGCCGATAGCTGCCATCCTTCTGCTTCACGAACTCGACTTCTGAATGAGGACTGATTCCAAGTTCCCGGCGAACCTTCTTCGGAATTGTCACTTGTCCCTTCGTGGTGACTCGCATGTGGAACAACCTCCTCGTGTATTACTTTTTAGAAGTAAGAGTAATACAAGGAAGCCGGATATTCAAGATCACTTGCTTGTGATGTCGCCAAAAACTTGTCGAGGCCAAACAGGAGTGCAAAGGGGCGACTTTCTGGGTTCAAATACCGGGAAATCGCCCAACGGATCAAAAAACTTGGTTTTCAGTTTGACCGACAGGCAGCAGACAGTCACGAAACTTGGCTCAACCCTTCCATGTCCCGTTACACCACCATTCCCAATCATTCCGGCGACAAGTTTCGTGCCATCGTCAAACAAGCTGAGGTCTCGCCAGACGAATTTCCGGATATCTCTCCTTCGTGATAAGTCAAATAGTCATGCCAGACCCCTGTTTCAGCCCACAACATTACACCCGCCCCTTTTAATTCCGCCAACAATGACTCCCGACCCATTTGCCTGATCCGTTACACCACCATTCCAAATCATCCAGGGCGACGTGCCGAGAGGCACCCTTCGTGCCATCCTCAAACAAGCTGGAGTCTCGCCAGACGAATTTCTAGACACCTCTCATTCGTGCTCCCCTTCTTCTTCCCTCCGTCGAAATGACTCCCGACCCTTTTTACTCTTCCCCTGTCACCATGATCTCCTCGCCGGCTTGGACCCGCTTCAAGTAACGACTCAGCCGATTTTTCAATTCTCGTACACCGACTTGCGACATAGCACCCTCTCCACTAGAATGGGGCTACAACGCCCACAACCTTCGACCCGACATCGCTTCTTCGGTCCACAAGATCCCTTTTCCCAGAAATGTCTCCCGACACCCCAACACCCTTGGTCTCTGCGTAGAATAAATAACTCCAGACCCCTTTCTTATTACTCTTTTGCTTTCATTCGACCCCTTTTGCTTTCATTAGTTTTTCATGAACTACTCGTAATTGCGCCATGCAGTTCCATCGAACGACAACACATCTTCCTTTCCAATCGACCACATGACACTTTCTGCTTGAGTCAGATTGTAGCAAGTGGGTGCACCCAGCTCGCCGAAATCCACTTCTTGAAGCTGATTCCCCTCAAGTGTATAGAGATTTGTGATGGTTGCCACGTAGAGCTTCTTGTTAAACCAGCAGAGATCCCAGATATTGATGTTGACGTTGCCCTCCCACTCAATAATCTCCCATCTGTCATGCCGTCCCTTGATCATGACGCCTTGCTGTCCAGCCACATACACCACACCATCTCCAGCACAACAGACTGCGGGCAAGATCACGTTTGTCGGACTAGTCCGATTGGTCCAGTTCGTGCCATTGAATTCCCAAATCTCGCCGTTCCATCCGACCGCATATAGTTCGTTTCCAGAATATCCATCAATGGATTCGAAGCCGACTTTTTCTTCTCTCTTTGGAGTCGGGGCACTGATGTTTTCCCATTCACCTTCGCCAACACGCTTATAGGCTTGCCGCAGCATCCCGCATGCGTAGACATATCCATCGACCGTCCTAGCATTTCGAATCATTTTAGGGGCAGGTCTGATCTCTTCTGTTGTTGATGTCCCACCGACATAGGTGCAGACCTCGCCATCTTCACCAACAAAGACAAGCCTTTCGGAAGGTTTCTTTGCCACAGCAATGGCTGTAGAATCCCAATCAGTATCTTCGACATCGACCCACTCTCCACTGTCAACTCCGATAGCACTTGTATGGGCTACGCTCTGCTTCAATAGGACCTTAGCCTTGCTCAGAATGTAGACTAAGTCATGCATCCTAGCCGCACCTCTTATAAACTCTCGTGTACTTGCAAACTTGCCTTTCAATTCACCCTCCACATTTACCGGGCAGCTTTGCCTGCTTTAGCTATCATCTCTTTTATCTTCTTCAAGAGTTCCGTTGTCTTTTCAATATAATTCCTTCCCGTTGATGAATGCTTGATTTTCTTTCTCTGATCCCCCATCCGTTTATGGCCTTCTTTCAATTGCGCTTCAATGCACGCCTGATCACATCCCGGCGCCACGGCTACCGCACTCTCAGCACAGTGCTTGAGTTCGTCATTGAACGCACGCTCAGTGCCGTTTGAAACAGAGCTAAAGGCCTTATGGTATGCATGCCGTAATCCGTGGCTACCGGAGCAACTACCGCCATCTAGGCACATACAGGGGGCCTCTTTAAACTTGTAGCCTTCCCACCCTGGCATGTGATCACCAGCGTCGAAAGAGGTCTGGAAAAAAGAGCTTTTGGGGATAATATGATCGCCTGTCTGCGCTGGACAACACCCATTGAATCCATCTCTTGGCTCCGCATCATAAGGGAGAAGTTTACATTTCCTGGCCGCCATACAGGGATCTTGGCTCGCGGATTTGGTTCGTTTCGTAGCTACCCCTTTGCCTCTGCTAAATTCTGACCCCACTCCCGCTTCCGCACACACGTCTTTGCCATTAGGATTGTTGGGTTTATAATCTTCGCACGCTTTTTGTTCATTTGCCTTTTCTGTTTCGCATGGATCACCTGTCCCCACTTTCATCGAGTCTGCATACGGCCATGGAGGAGTCTGTCCCGGATCTGATGCATGATTGTGCGTCGTCAGATCCAAATGCCTGACAACATTTTCCCCCTCGAACTTCACATCCATCGACCAAGACTTGAAGTACACCTTGCCTTGAATCTGATGCGTGACGACTCCCATTCCCAATGACTTTGTCGCTGCCTCATCGCCGGTGCTTTTCTTAAAATAAGACTTGTCCTTGAGCATCACTTCTTTGCCGGAGATTTTGACCGTCTTGCTGCCCTCGGTCATATCCGAAGCCAAGCCGGTGTTGGGATAGGGAATTGGAATGGGACCGGCGGGCGGGGACGGTGGACTCAGACACACATCGGGAAACGCACAGATGGATTTGCCATCGGCGGCCTTGCAGGACACCTCGCGGCCGTTTGCGTAAACCTGATTGGCCATCAGGCAACCTGCCTTCCATACGTCATGGCCATTGCCGCTCGTTCGCCTGTGTCATTCGCGGCATGACAGAGCGCGTTCGTTCCAGGCGCATAACCTTTCTTATGGGCCGCGGCGGCGACACCCAACATGCAGGGAACAATGGCGGCCCCGACTTCACCGATACAGTCGGCCGGGTGCCAGATATCGAACCGCTCTTTGCGCTGGCGAAGCGTTCGACTCAACGCCAGGCTGGCTTCTTTGAAACCATACTGCTCGCCGCTCAGGTCCGTGATCCGGTAATCCACGTCGCCCATCGTTCGACCGGCTTCAGATAATGCAGAGCCGATCGCCACCACCAGTCCATCAGCTCGTAGCGGCTCATCGGCGTCGATGGTCGCGGGCTCCTGGCCCAATCCCATTCCGAGACAGGTGAGCGAAGAATCCACGTTACTGTTGCCAAGTCCGACCAGCACTGCCGCGCCTGCTTCGCCGGGAATAAATCCATCGGAGTTCTTGCTGGTCCGCAGTCTCCCCTTCTCTTCGTATGAGGACAGCGTTGCCGCCACGAGAAACGTATCCACGCCGGCAATCAGGCAATGACGAATCCCTTCCTCAGCAAAGAGTCTTCTGGCTTCTTTCATCGCAATCAATCCAGCGACCTTCCCCTGTTCCACCGTACCGGATCGGGCATGAAACCGGACGCCGAGCGCGGCTTCAATTTCGCTGAGCAGAGTTTGGTCGAGGCCCTCCAACCTCCCTGGTCGGCTCCTTTCGGCCAGGCACAGGAGCAAAGGGATCTTGTTGACCTGCATGTTTTTCACAGACGCTAAGCATTCTCGAATGGCGGGAACCACGAGCTGTACCAACTTCGCCGGACCGCGCCACGGTTCGGCCAGTGGAACCTGGCAGCCGATGATCCATTCACCACCCTGGTCCATGAATCGAGTTTCGACAAAATTGGT
>JAFEAR010000052.1 GCA_018266335.1 Bdellovibrionales bacterium | reverse complement strand
TCGATCGCCGCCCATGCCTCGTCCGACAACCAGAACAACGCCATTGCGCACCTCCCTCGATCCAACACTCACGTGAATCAGGAAGGATGCCGAGAATCAAGAGCCTGATGGGGTTTTGACCCTAAGGTATCGAACCTCGACCGGAGCGGAACTCGCCGTGGAAAAGCGAGCGGGAGCGCCACGACTCTACTTCACCCGATCACTCGCCGAGGGGCGCATAAATCACCTCGACCCCGAGTGGCTGCCCGCCAGCAAGGAAGGGCGGAACAGCAATCTAAACACGCTCGAAACTTTCCGTAACCAGTCACTGGCTCGCCTGCGCGTCACCACGCTCGAAACCGCACGCAAGGCACTCGATGCTTGCGTGAGCAGGTAACGCAAATGCGAGCCTGCGCCCGATAGTCATGGGCGCGCGCAGCCGGCGGTCGCGAATAACACCGGCCGATCGAGCCGGAGACTTACCTTTCTCTGGTGTTCGATTCCCCAACGTCGGGTCAGACGTGACAGCTCGGAGAGACGGCGCTGCCTACCATACTGGATACGGATTAGGATGCTCTAAGTGCCTGAAAAGGCTGGTCGTCCTGGAGCGGGCGAAGGGATTCGAACCCTCGACCCCAACCTTGGCAATAGTCATGGCGATAATTTTTCTGTGAAATATCCGTCGTATAAATCGCAGCTACAGAATCCGAACACGATCCGAACATCTGCTCAGGTGGATCGTGACTTGCCCGGAAAATCCCCTTTTGCAGCGGCCAGCATGAGGTCTCTAGCTCTCGAAATACATCGCCGAAGCTGACGGATTTGCTCGTCGGTAAAATCCGACCTTTGCGACCGGTCAAAAGACGTTAGCCGAACACGCCGTCTGGGATGCAGTCGATAAAAACTGGTGACCTCTGCGGCGAGTTGTTGGCCGATCGGAGGACTACCGAGCGGCAGATAGATGTCCCGGTAAACCTGGAGTGCAGCTTCCGCAGTTTGCCCCCGGAATTCGGTACCTGGCGTCAGACGAAATTGAGAGAAGCCGACCTTGCTGGTTTTTCCAGCTATCTGTCCAAGCTTGCCGAGATGGTCTGTTTGGCGTTCTCGTATGAGTGTGGCTAGCTGCTGACCTGCCTCGCTCGGAGCCATGCCTAACGGAACCCGGATATGAATTACGGCATCTGAGGGCCGCACCTCATTAATGACAGTTATTCGGCCACTGTCGAACAGCGTGGAATGTCTGAGCCACCATTGGTCAAACGACGAATCCTGAACATCTCCCCACGGTTCGTAGTAGGACTTTGAGGCACGGACTTCCCCTGTCATGTCCGGGTTCACAAGGGCCAGTTTGTAAAACTCGAACCAGATTCGAACGTGCTGTTTTGGTGACGGACGAGGCTCATGAAGCACCGGACAAATCTCCTAGAACCGCCGTCCTACATGAATAACCCTGTTCCCCATACGGTGGTCATATTGGGAATAAGGAACGCTACAATGTCGAGAACGTCGGAACCCCGAACTCGTAATTACACCCTCACCGTGTCGGGTATAATTGCGGAATATTGCTTGGCGGCATTGCCTGAACCCACGTTTGAAAAGTGGCGAGGCAAGGTGGAGCAATTCCACCTCGAAACGGTGATCAATGGCGACGAAACCGAGTTTCCAGAGCTGTGCTATTTTAGGGATTTCTCGGAAGCCAAATTCTTTGAAGGTGTGAGAATTTCCGGTGGCTGGATCACGTTGTCGGATCACGTCACTGGCAGAGAGTTCGAGATCGCTGTCGATGATGACCGCAGCGACCTTGATTGGGATGATTTTATCGAGAGATCGGCATCCGGTGCCTATGGGATTCGGCAGCATTGCAGCTTGTTCGAGACGCCATACGAAGGGCAAATTCAATATCAGTTCTCTACCCGTGCAGCGTTCAATCCGAAGAAATTGATGTTCTTTGCGTCTCGCTTTGATGATGGAGAGTGGTTCATTTCCAACGTATTCTACGAAGGGAAAGAGCTAATGAGCGAAGGTGGATCGGGGTCATACGAATATAACAAGACCACCCTTATCGATTACGCCAACGGTAACGGCCACATTGTGGGTTCCTACAGAGCCACCCCGAAGTCTTGATCTTTTATTTTTAGCCGCCTGTCGAATACCCGGCCGAGATAAATACACCATAAAGACCGTGGGAATGCCGAGAGTAACGATGACGAAAAATGATTTGAAGCTGCAAGCCAGCTTCCATGACTTTGTCACTCATCAATCTTGGCACAGTCCTCACGCCGTCACCCTGACGATGAAACAAGGCCGCCAGGCCGACGCAGGGAGGGGAATGAGCATCCAAATGCTGGATAGTCACGAGGCTTCCGCCAATATGAGGCATTTTCTCAACCGCCTGAACCAGCAGGTATTCGGCAACGCCGCTCAGAGGTTCGGAAAGCGGGTTCAGGTTATCCCTGTCTTGGAAGGGAGTGCCAGCAAAAATATGCATTACCACCTGATCCTCGATTGTCCGAGGAACGACCTTACCGACAACTATGCCGATCTAATTTCGGACCTATGGCGTGACACTCCTTGGGGTAACAAAGAGGTGAATATCCAAGCAAATTCTGATGCCGGCTGGGCTAAATACATAAGTAAGTTACGTGATAAACCATCCTTCGCCGATGCTATAGATTGGTCCAACTGCCACGTAGAAAACTGTCGAGATTAATCTCCTTTTGCAAGCTTACCTGAAAAAATAAGATACTCGGCATAATGTCATTTTTGCCTTGATTCTATATCTATGAGTAACAAATTTCACTTAATAGACATCTGTTATTTTAGTTTTCAATAACCCCTTATAAATATCCCGTCTATACAAACGGGAACATGCCTATGAATAAATGTTCTTTACATACCATCGTAAACTTTCGAGCTTCCAAACAGTTGCTGGAAACATTTGATCGAGTATGCCTTCTATCGGGAAAGACCCGAACTCAAGTGCTGAGCGAAATGATGAAGCAGCGAATTTCGACGGTCGGCTCAAAACTGCCATCGAGAATCTCTCGCCAGCAGGAACTCGATGACCGGATAAAAAATGCCTCAGAAAGCAGGCCGAACGCCGAGCGGTATGAAAGACCAAAAGAATGGTCGATCGCCGTCAAACGCCGTTTAAAACCGTTCTCCTCGTTCGTTCAATCAGAGCTTTAAGATGCTTTCGAAAATCGTCAGGCCAAAATCGAAAGCCGAGTTGATAGCAGCGATCCAAGGGGCAACATTCCGCTCGGTCGAAGTTTTTGAAGGAGAGCAGCTGGTTCTCATGCAGCGTCCGGACCAGTTGCGGCGAGACCGAGCCGCGGCAATAATTCTACGACCCTAAATCTAGGCAGCGTCACAGTGCAGATCCGCTACAATGTTCCCTTCAAAAGGGACATTTTGATTTCTGACCATTGGCCTATCCCGATGATGGGAGGCTTGTGCCGAATAATTGAAAAGGGTGTGGAATGTGAACGTGTTGGAGCTGTCGCCGGTGCCACAGTTCGACCAGAACTGGCAGTCGCTCGCCAATGCGCGCCCCTTCATGTACTTTTGCATCATGCGGTTTCTGCTGGCGCGGATCAGTCCGAATTCCAGCTGGGGTGAGCGGTTCAAGGCTTTGATGGCGGAGTTCCCCGAACC
>JAFEAR010000051.1 GCA_018266335.1 Bdellovibrionales bacterium | reverse complement strand
AGTTTATGAACTACGAGTTGGGCTTTGTTGACGAAAAACCGGGAACAGTTAACCCCAACAAGTGTTTAACCCTGTCACCTATGTCCTGCTAACAAAGTGTTACCTATGTTTGGTCTTGCACAGGTGAAACGCGAGACTCTCGGACTTGTCTCAGTGCCGATTTAAATTAGGTTTTGTTTTTCGCGCGCTTACTTTGCTGCGCTCAGTCGTTCGACTTAATGATGGTCGGCCAACCCGAATACGGTACGAACCGCCGTATCTTGTTGGAGTCATTCATTTTGCGAACGAGAGATTTTGCCCAAGATTACTTAATTCACAGGCAGAAGGTGTGATTAGCGTCTTACGAACTAACGTAGACCCAGCCCCTCTCGCCCTTAAGCCGACGCAAATCGCGCCTCCTCACAAGACGGACAAGTACGGGGGAAAGTGTAGTTATGGGATAAATGTGACCACCCACTTCCAAGGCGTTTCGGATGTCGGAAAGCGAGCGACGTTCGCTAAAAAATTTATCCGCTTTTAATCGGAGGATGTACTCCGTTGGTCCGTCTTTTCGAGTTTTGTCCGCTGCTTGCATCCGAGTAGTTTTAGAATTGCGCGGCTGAGCCGCCTCAATGTCCCCATATTTCTCTAAAAATTCGGAGATCTCTTTGGGGCTACCTTCCAAAATGACGCTCAGGCCATTTTGAAGCGTAATAGTAGCTTTAGCCATCCATCCCTCCTCTCCCAACCTCTTGATTCAATAAAGTGTCTTCAACATGCTTCACGCCTTTGGGGGAGATTGTGACATGTCTTGTTTGGGTGTCGTATTCCAGATGCCTACTCTGATGAAGTCTCTTCAATACATCTCGACGATAAACTGCTGGGTTTGTGTGCTCAACCCAATCCACCAGGTCTTGCTCCTTGGCTCCGCTTGCAGCTCTGTGAAGAGCGAGTAGGGTTTGATCGCTTTTGGAGAGCTTGGAGTTCAAAATGCGAACTTTGCCATTAACGACCCATACCAAGGGGATTTCCTTAATCGTAATAGACTCGACGAGCTCGTGAGCTTTCTCTGGGGTGGTGTTGTGAAACACTCGAATCAGTTCCGCCAAAACCCACTTTGACATATTTACCACGAGGGTGGCGTCCATATGGTTGGGGTCAACGTCGGCTCCGGCATGGCCAACCCCGCGGTTGTTTCGAATGTCATATAAAGCCATCAGCGTCCTAGGAAGAAGAATTCGAATAGAGTGACAGAACTTTTCCTTATCCGCTCCTTCCATTCCTCTGCACGCTTCTACGAAGTTTCTCGGCTTTGAAGGTTTTGAGGAAAACCTGCCGTCTGCAAATCCACGAATAATGGTGAATACAATTTCACAGAACTTGCCACCATTAAGCTCCGCGGGTTCCCAGCGACCTTCGCGGTAATGTTTCATGATCTTGTCGTATTCAACGAGAAGAGGATCCCTCAAAGTCCCAGGAATGTTACCAAAAACTGCGGCGACGTTATGGCTCGTCATCGCTATTTCCTCTTCGCTTTGGATTGTTTTGCCTTGTCTCGATCGGGCAAAGCATCAATGAATTTTTGCCCAAAATAAGACAGCTGGTAGAGTCCTTTTGGGCCGCCCTTGTTGAACAGTTTGGTTTGGTGGATAGCGTTGCTCATATCCGCCTGGAAGTTCGCTCCGTCGAAGTTGCGTCTAGCTGTAGACAAAATCTTTTTTAGATCTTCCTTGGAATACAGCTCTTTTGACTCTTCGATTTCGAGAAATCGGGCTGCCACGGCAAGTTCCTCACCCTTGCTCTTTGGATCTTTCTGATCAAAAAAATCTCTCGAGGAAGAAGGGGTGCCGATGGCACCATTAGTGTTTTTTAATGATGTCTTTCCATTAGGATTGTCAGGAGAAGATTCCCCAAACAAAGTCATCGTGGCGGCTACCACCTTCTTTCGATCCTCAGCTGATAGGTCGCAGAGTATTGCATAGAGCTTTCCTGGGATTTCTCCGATGTTTTTAGAACTCACGTGAGCCTCCTTGCTGTAAGTGATTCATCACAAATAAATACACATGGTCAAGGGCCTGCCCAGCAATAGTCCATTTATAAACATAAATATGAAGTGAATATGAAATATATTCAGATATTTAACTTTTTTTTAAAAAAAGCGAATATCACGTTACGTATTTGTTCCGTGTGACATGATTTGAGTTGGCCGTCGAAAGCCGCGTGACTTCCACGGCCTGCCACAGTGGATAAGGGGAATTTTCCGGCGAAATCCACCCGTACCGGCCGCCCGGGACTTGGGTACCGGAAAGGCGCCGGCCAGCCGGTAGTACAACTCTCTCCAGATCCGCGGAAAGATTTGTTTTGGGTGGGGGGTTTATAAGGGGGGTATGGGAAGTTGAAAGAAACTTAGAATCGACGTCGTTTTAGTCGAAGCTTCGGTACACGATCGTAAAGTACTCCGTGATAACCGTTGCATCTTCTAAGCTAGAAACACCCCACTCTTTGAGATGAGGTTGGTAGATCTCCGCATGAACGTGGCGCCAGTATTCGAGCGACAAATCCCCTTCGCCCTCTGCAATCGCGATCTCGGCCTGAACTTCGTAGAACTTATTTAAAACCACGTGCTCGGTCCGCAGAATGCACTTGGGGCAGCCGGTGCTATCCAAGAAGATCCAAAGTCTCCAACCTTCGGAACTGGATCTCCACACGACACAAAGTCTTCGAGAATGCTGCTCCCCGCAGTTTTCTTTCCCTGAAGGTAAAGAGCCAAAAGCTCATCCGTAACCGCGGGAGAACCCGCACAGGCCGCATGGACCGAAGGCGCATGCGGGCGCTCGGATTCAGCGAGCGTCGAAACGTACTCATTCCAAAACGCAAGTTCGGCAGGCTTAAGAGATTTCATGGATCAACTCCGGCGCCGGAGTAAGAGTTGGAACCACTAGGTCGCCGGTTCGTACCGTATTCAAGTTGGTCGGCGTTATTGCCGACTACTAATTTCAGAAGGTTATCACAAGTTGGCAGGGTTTGGCAGGGTTTGGCAGGGTCGCTCTGCCGCCATCAAGCGGCGGCAGAGGTTTCGGATTCATTTCCATTCGGCACGATGATCTTAAGTCCATCGGTTTGTCCCTTGAGTTGAATACCCGACGATCTGAAATAACCGTCCGTCGTACTCAACTTTGAGTGTCCGACGTTGTCTTTAACCACCCCCGTCGGAACGCCATCCATGAGAGCCAAAGTGATATGGGTGGCTCGAAGCTCATGAAACGTGACTTCTTTAATGCCGATTTCCCGGCAAAAGGCTCGCGTAACACTGGCTTGGTGCCCTCCTGCCCACTTCTGGCACTCAACATCAATAACGAACTCGCTCGTGGAATTGGCCCTATAGGATTTAAGAACAGGAATCACATAGAGCGGTATCGCTACCGGGCGATCTTCCTTGTCCTTCAGAACCTCGACAATGCCTTCTTTGGGATGATCTTGCCGACATAAGTAGGCCAGCCGACTTTCAAAATCAATGTCAGTCCATTTCAGTCCAGCAAGTTCACTTCTTCGAAAGCCCATCGTGACGGTCAGCAACCAAATTAAAAAGTAAGGATGGTTTCTTAGCTTTGCCTCACGAAGAAGGGCGTTTACCTCATCGTGATTTAAAGCCTTCTTTTTCTTTTTTGGCGTTTTTCTCTTCTTGAGGGAGGCCAGTGGGTTTACGGCATACATTCCCCGCGAAACCGCGTAACTAAAAAGACACTTCGTCTCAATCTGGATATCGCGAGTCAGAACCCGACTCGCGATTCCTTTCGATTCCAGTGCATCAAGTTCTGATTGAACAAAATGCGCGCTGAAAAAATCAAGATGAAGATCGTCCCAGTGTCCAAGATGAACGAAGCGACTTTTTTTTGTAACTGCGGCTCGAGGGCTAAAGCCGTGAACATTGGTAACACTGCGAATATTTCGATCTACGTAATCGAAATATTCTTTTTTGAGTGCTCCCCATGTCGTTGGTTGCGGACCATCAGGCCGCTCTTCACGACATTGACTCCAAAGTTCTTTATAAACCATCTCTGCCTTGGGCCTGGAAACAATGCCCCTGCGCTTTTTTTGAATTCTTTTTCCGGTGTATTTATTGATGCCTTCAGCAACCACTGTGTAGGTTTTTTGAAAGACTCCAGGTTTGACTTCTATTGATTCAAGCGTGATGGCCATTTTTTTCTCCTTTAAGAAGGAGGTCGAGATCGTTTTTTTGAAATCGCAGTCCACGCCCGAGAAGTTTGTAAGATTTTACCTTGCCCTGATAAACCCAATTCCTAATTTGCTTAGGAGTTGTGCCTAAATACACCGCTGCTTCTTTTGTGTTAAACCATTTGAAATTTTCAAGGAACAAGTCAGAGCCAGCAAGACTCCGAGAACTGCTTCGTAAGCTACTACCGATATCCTGTCCTCACAAGAAAATCAGAGGCAGTCTCTCCTATGAAATCGCTAGTTTTTGGCGCAGCAGCATCAACGAGTAAAATAAAATTAGGGTTCATCAGGCCTCGACTTGTTTATCGAACGTTTGGTTGCACCCAACTTACTCAGCGTTGCTTCTAAAGCCTGCACCAAGTCCTCGTTTGACGAAGCATTCGTAACGGCCCGTTTGAGAAAACTCCTAGAATCGAAATGCGCCTGGACGATTTTTTCTTGGTCTCGTTCGAATCCATTGCTCAGGTAGCGCTCTACAATCCACGAGACGAGCTTTGAGGAGGTCAGGCGAATGCAGTCGCCTCTGGCCTCCAGCGAAGCTCCCATTTGCTCGAGGGCTTTCACCGCTGGCTCGCTTAGAATGATCCTCTCGGAGCCGCTTCCCTTCATACAGGTCTCAAGGCGCGCAGCTGATCGAGCGGTAAGCACCACCGAATAGCAAGCGCTTGAAGTGCCCTGCGACGTAGTCCTGCGTCCATGCTAAACGCGGCACCGAATGGATTAACCTCGGGTGGCTTATCCATCCACAGGCAGTAAGCCCACACGACGGCGGCGTAATGACCCGCGCCAAAGTTGTTTTTAAATATTGCGTACCAGTCCACGCTTTGGCGATCCATATTCACATGAGGAAGAGCCTTTGAACTCAGCTCATCGTCGTAGCTGAACATGTGCAGCACGGCGTCCATTTCGCACGAAATGTAATTCACTTTTTTGTTTTGCTATTGGCCTCTTGAGGACTAAGTAACACGCCAGAGTCATCCGAGAGCACCCAGATACGATGCCCTTCGATGATTTTATTTCCCTGCCTATGCGTTTCGATCTTCTGCTCTTCCATCACCTGGAAGCTCACCGAAGGCACCGTGCTATTGTTTTTTGGAATTGAAGAAACTCCAAAACGTTCAAGCCCAAAGAGAGTTTCCTTTCGAGTCGAGGCGTCTCTTGACTCAAGTCCTTTATGAATAAAATACGAAGTCACGCCTCCAACCAGAGCGCCAACTCCAGCGCCGATCAGGGCTCCTTCACCTCTATTCCGAGATGCACTCGCTGCACCAAAGACCGCTCCTGCCGCAGCACCCGATCCCACGCCTACGCCGACAGATTCTCCCATCGACGAACACCCGGCCATACCCACGCCCAACACCCATACGCAAACAATGCGACTCATCATTCAAAATGCTCCCGAATTCCTAAAACGCTAGACTGACTCTTATGAGAGCCAGTTAACGCTCAATAGGATTTAATAAAAATTGGTAGTTAGAAACTTCACGCCGACCTTAAGTTGTCCTACGTGTGGACACGCACAGGACAACAAGGCAGGACACCCATCTACAACTTAGCGAACCATGTAGGGATCACCTTGCCGCTTGATAAATGTTAACTCTGACGGATTCTTTAGAACATTTTCTAGCAGGCAAAATCCAACTTTTGGTTTGAACTGAAGCGCAATTTCGGCTTCGACGTCTAACATTCGATTCATGACAGTTTTATCTTTGCAGATAAACAAAACGGCGGCTCCCGAGTATGCCGTGTAGAATTTGAGCAGCTTTGATAGGCACCGCTCCTTCGATTTCAGTGTTGCTTCGTATTCTAGGGGGATCACGAATTCATGCTCGTTTTTGATCAAAAGCCTAAGAACGGCGTCAGATCTCAGTGCCACGAGATCCCTAATTTTTGGATCATCTTGGTACATCGAGCATGACTGAAGTGAATTCTCGGGGATGAAGTCTTTGACTGCCGAGTTTTTCTCAAGGGCGATTCTGATATCCACTAAAGATAAATCATGCGCCGGAGAATCACTTCGAAGTTGCCACCGCTCGTCGTTTACGCCGTCCATATGCACAAACCGATCAAAGGCAGCGTCCGTAAGGCTATATAGCGAGATCAGTCGACCCTCGTCGCTAAATCCGATTCGTCGAAGTAGCCCCATCGAAACGAGCTTTCTCAAACGTCTAAACGCCGCACTCTCGTTGCCACCGGGAAAGAACCGTTTCTTCAACTGTCCAGCACTCGAGACCTTGCTTTCGAACAAAAACTGAAAGATTTTTCGATCTCTGTCGGTTATCACAACAGACAATTTGTCCGATTCAGTTGGCGACGGAGGCAAAAGAAACGGTATCAGTTTGCAAAACCGGACGCCCCAGCATTAGCTGGAAGTTCTCGCGGTCGCCCTCTACAAACTCTTTATTTATATTCACACAAGTCGAAACGATTTCTTCATCGGTGACGAGCGGCGCCTGAACCTCCACAAATAAGTGTCCAGTCGACCAAATAGCACGACCTGGATTATTCGGAAGTTCGTAGGCCATCTTGTTGCCAAGCACCTGGAGCGAGCCCTGAAGGGTATTCATTCGAAAGCACGCTCTGCCGCCAATGTTTTCTTGAATCTTTGTGTCGACGGTTTCTTTGCTTACTTTTTGAGTCGCTAAAATGAGGTGAATGCCAGCGGCCCGAGCCAACTTTGAGATGCTGTCGGTAAGATTTCGAGCTTCTTCAATCAAAGGCCCATGCGGTGATTTTTTATTGACCTTTGTGTAGAGCACAGACGCCTCGTCGACTCCGACTACAATCAAATCAAGTTTGTCGCGTTCGCAGTCGATTTTTTTGATTCCTTTTTTTTCCATATACGCAAAACGTCGATTCATTTCGGCCTCTACAGCGCGTAGCACTTGCACTGCCTCGATTTCATTTTTGGCAACCTCCACATTTGGAAGCGCCGAGAACTCTTTCATTTCGACGCCTCCCTTTAAGTCCAAAAGATAGAGCTGCAAGCGCGGCGAGGATTGCAGCAGCCCCATGAGTGTTTGCTTGAAGAACACTGATTTACCTCCGCCCGTAGTCCCAGCGATAAGCAAGTGCGGTAGATCACGAATACATTGCGTAAGCGTACCGCTGACGGATTCGCCGACAACGAAGCTATTGAGCTCTTTGAGCTCTTTGAGCTCTTTTGAAAGATCGGCATACTTGCATCTTTTAGGAATAGCTCGTCTCGCGAGCCGAATTTCTACAAATCTCGGGTTATTCGACGCCCGAATGCTCTCGATTCCCGCCCCAAATGCCGATTCGAGATCCGCTCTTCGGGTCTCGTAGCGGTCCGTGCCAATGCCTTCACTCAAGATGGTGAGCCTCAGCGTATGACTGCCTTCCTCGATGACGCTCCTCAAGCTAGGACCAAACCCGAGGCCATTTTTGAACGCCAGGCAGTCAAGTCCGCGTTGGTATTTAGCCCTCAAACGAACCACGCCAATTCCTAAAGTCGAGACATAGGCAGACAAGCAGCAAATGCCGATACTCGGCCACCGAATCCAAGGCGGGATGGCGTAAATCGCTTGGTACGTCCACATGCAAACCAGATCGGGCACGGAGAACCTGCCGACGCCGATACATATTTGGTTTTGGGCGAACACATAAACCAAAAAGCCAGCTGAAATGGCGTTGAGGTAGAACCAGGGGGATTTTAGCGGAACTCGCGGGAGTCCAGCCCGGAGTAATTTTCCAAAAACTGAAAGGAGCTTAGCCACGGCATCGGCGATCGCCGTGCCTATCTTGTCAGGCGCCGCCGACACTAGAGCGGTTCTCCCTTAAAGGTTTCGGTAAGACTGACTATGACATCATCGCCAGCCTCAACTGTTACGAAGTCGTCTGCTTCGCCGATACTGTCCGCCTGGCGGCGAGCTTCTTGCTCTGCCGACTTTGCTACCCCATTGTAGAAGGCATTCTTAAGCGTCGACTTCGGTGTTGGCATAAGTGCATTTTGCCCTGGCATTTCCCTCTCCACCATCACATCGGAGATGCCCGCGAGCATGGTAAGTCCAACGGCCGCACCAATGCGTCCCCCGGCGGTGCCGTGATATTCGCCGATAAGACCAGGCGAGTAGTCAACGGCATTGAGTGCCTGAGCTTCGATCTTAAATTCCTGGCCCGACGGAAAAAGAAGCCGGTGAAACTTCATATACACTTTAGAGCCTTTGCCGGAGTAGCTTGCGGTGCCGAATATTGTTGAATTTCGCTCGATGCGTCGCTCGCCATCAAAAGATGCACCGTAAAGCAGAATCACTTTGACGAACTGGCCGGTTTCACGAGTATCAATGGCCGTCACCAATTGGCCAATGAAGCTCGTGCCAATGGGAATAACACGGTCTGGATCTCCGCCTTGGCGCTGAATGATTTGAACGGCGCGATATTTAAATGGTTCGCGAGAACCGTGCCCGCCGCCTTGGGTCGCCCGCGCACCCCCGAAGTTTGATTTTACATTGACGCCTCGAATGGTTTGCTCGCCCGAAGCGGGTGGTTTTGCACCTGCGTTAGGAGCAGAGAATTTCTTTGAACTCTCACCGAGGTAGCTCGAGTCCTCTTTACTTAGGAAAAACCTACAGCCAACCCATATCGCAATCATCGGGACAATAAGCCACACGAGCCACTTCCAGCCGACTTTTACCTTGCCTCCTTCTTTTGAGATGAAGGTTCGAGAAGCGAGATTCTTAATCCATCTCCACGCCGCTTTAAATTTTTCTATGGCTTCCCTGTAGCGACGATATCAATTTGCAGCGAGTTATCGTTATTTTGGAGCAGCAAGGCAGTACCCTTGAGGTTTGCAGCGCGAACTATGATGCGAACCTTTGTCTCCTCTGTCGGGTTTAATTCACCGACCTCAGCGACGATTTTGTTGATGGGAACCACTCTCGATCCCTGCCTGATTTCAAATTTCAATTTCTCGACCGCGATTTGTTCTTTCGACAAGTTCTCAATCTCGAGGTCGAGAATCGAAAGTCCTTGAGGAACCGCCGTCGTGAGTTTTTGAAGTGTCACGCGAGCAAATCCTTTGATTTCCGCACGTCTGTCGATGCGTACTTCACCAACTAATTCCCGCCGCACCGAACCCACTCCCGAATTCAAAACGCCGGGACGAAAATGTACATGCACTAAGTCGTCATAGAGAGCACTCCCGCCGACTTTCAAAATGAGTCCGTAAGTCTGCGACTCCGTATAAACAAAGAGGTTCGTCGTTGTCGTTCCAAGCGGCTGAATCGTGAGATCGCTGCCGATATACTCCAGGCTGAAATAGTTTTGGTTGCCGATGACCGCAGTCTTGGGCTTTTCATCAAACCGAAGTACGGTGGACCTTCCCATGGTCAGATAGATCGGCTGCATCGACTTGTCGTTTGCGTTAAGAGTTCGCACCCGACTTGCCGAGCTTATAGCTGGCAGCGCCAAGCATCCGGCCAATACCACCCACTGAGGAGATATTCTCACTTATCTTCATGCTCCAACGCACCGTTCACATAAAGTCCCAGGGGGTTCCATCGATTGATTTTTCCTTGAACGATCTGAAGTGAAACTTGCGAGGGTACCACGATAGGAATGCCATTTATCCTCACGATTCGATCAAAGCTTGCGATGGCATCTTTTTCACTGAGAGCGACTTCGATGTTGGCGACGCTCTCCTCCACCTGCTGTTCTTTGCCGCCCTGGGTGGTCTTTTGCTTTGCGAGAAATTCGCTCACCTTGGATCGAAAGCCATCCGTCGACACGGGCTCAATGGCTCGAAGCATGGCTCCCGAGTCAGGCGACTTCCATGTGTAACGAAGACGAATCCAGCGTTCGATAAACCGCCGAATATCGTCATCGCCAAGTTTAATGGGTTGACGACTTCCTTCGTGGAAGGTTTTCTCATCGCACTTATCGACGACAACAATGGGATCAGTCGAAGATTGGTAAAAAGCCAGGCCGACTAGCAGTATCGAAAGCACCGATAGGCTCGCGGCCGATGCTTTGTAAATTAATAGAGTCCTGTTCAAAAGCGCCCACTGATTGGGCGCCTTTCCGTTCGGCGATTCCTCTTCTATGGAAGAACCTCCTTCTGAATCTAAATGATTTAAAAAAGCCGGTCGAAGCAATATTTGCCCGAACTCATATAGCAATAAGTATGGGCTTAGCCGGTCGACATCCCAGGCAAGCTATAGGTTGAGGCGATGACAGCTATATCAATTATTTATTTTTCTTTAATGGCCACACCGGATAAGGTCTTCCTCGTATGAAATCAAGTCGTGAAGTCAAACCCTTGTCTTTGTTAACTCTTGTTTTGGCTAGCGCCATTTGTCTTCTCGCTCTTGGGCGTGTCGCTGTTGCTGGCGATTTGACAAAAGTAGACAAGAGAGAAATCCAGTCGGCCTTCGAGTTGGCTTTTGAACATCACTCGATTGATGGCCTCTCAGGACCGAATCTTTCGTTCATCGGCCAAGAAAATTGGGCTATGCTTCTCGGAGCAAAAGATGCCTTAGAGTTAAAGTGGCTTCCCGTCGGGGAGCAGGACCATTACGAAATTGAAATCGAAGCTCCCGTCATGGTCGGCTTCGATTCGAACAGCCTTGCCTATCCCTATCGAGTTAAGTTCAAGGCTCTTAGATTTAGAACCCCAAGGTGTCTTGACCTAAACATTGAAGCCAAAGGCAGATTTTTAATCTATCGGTCTGATGACGGCTCGATTCAGAAACGCAGCATTGAACTCGAAGAATTCACTCCGCATACTTCTAATCTAGGTCAGTGTGTATAGCTATTCGATCACAGTTTGAGGCAGAAAAATCTGCGCGTTAATCTGAACGACGTCGAAATCGGATGTGCTTTCTAGATCGCGATCGAATGTTGCCGTTAAATCCTCCAAAAAAGATCGAATCTTAGCAGCTACATCTGCAAGCGAATCACGAGGCACGGTTAAACAATGAGACACAAATTTAGCCTCGCCTTTACTATAACCGACGCGGAAAGCTTTTAGAGAGCAATTGAGCTGCCCTTCGAGAAAGTATTTCTGCAAACGGCTGAGAGCGCGTGGGTCATTGAGTACCACCTGATCGGAACTCACCGACAATGTTCCATCCTTTGCTTGCACGAGTAGCCCAAGATCAAGAAATTTTTTTACAAGGGAATCGGCCTCATCTGCCGATACGAAAAGTAGTTTCTGGAGACGGTCGCGCCCTTGCGCCACTTGCTGCCTATGAAGACTTAAAAGAGCGGCGGGATAAGCCCAGTGCTTGAGTAGCTCGCTGGGTGCGGAATGGACAAGGTTTGGCGATTTACTGCTCTTAAGAAGATTCATTCGTCGTTTGTAGAAACGCTTTTCTTGAGAAAGTTGCGCTTGATTGTAGAGCACAAGGCTTTCAAAATACTCCAACTCATCTCCCAAAAGAGACAGGGCACGTGCGAACTGTTGAATGTTTACAGTGGTCAGATTGCGCTGACCGTCTATAACCAGCTTAAGATAGTTGGGGGATCGGATGCCAGCCGTTTTTGAAAACGAGTTATAGGTGTATCCCTTTCGCATAGATTTTTGTTCAACATAAAAGTCGCGCAAAAACACACGATAGTCTCGATAAGAGTAAATCCCCTTCATAGGCAAAGAATAAGGGCTTAGTTGTGCACTGTCACTCCCGGTACGGGTGCAATGGGACCGGTAACCGCAAAGTCAACGGAAACTCCATCAAGATCGAAAGGTACCGGAAGAATATCGGCTGCTCGAGTGCGATCTTGCTCCGTCTCGAATCCAACCTGCAAACAGGGTTTTACACCTCCGCTCTTGGCCAAATTTCCGGAAGCATCGCAGTTGCCAACGCTCAACATGGTAACGCCCTTTAGCTGCCGAAGTAAATTGCGATACTGCTTCTTCACCACCGCGATATCTTCAGCCGTGACTGCGCTACTGGCAGGATGTCTTCCGGCGGCAAGCGCTGGAAGTGTTAGCGACAACGTGAGAATAGCAAACGAAGAAATAATTTTCATAATAATGGCCTCCTGGTTATGGCCCAAGTATGCCATTACTTGAGAGAGCAGTAGAACTGTTTTCGCTTTCGATCGCTCTTTTTCTTTAGCAAATTGTTAAAATCCGCTCAAAGCGATTCACCCCTTAAATCGACTTGCGCCCAATCTGCGTTTTAAGTCATCGCGATAGGTCTTCAATCCTTGATTGTCTGGCGCAAGACTCACGGCTTCTTCTGCCAGATCTAAGGCGCGCTTTAGGTTCTGAGCCACTTCATCGAGTACGTGAGCATAGTAGTAGCGATAAACAGCCATGTCCCAAGTGGAAGTTTTCACGTTCAAGCCGGCATCGCCAACAGTATAAGTTTCGGCATCCACAAGTTTACCAAAATAGGCATTTGCAACGTAGTACATGTAAAATACAAGATCGTCGGGGAAGCGACGAATCCCCTCCTTGAGCGTCGCCTGCGCATCCATCTCTCGATAGGAATTCCACTGGCAGCGTGACAAAAGCAGCAAGCCCTCCTTTTGGAAGGCGACATCGGGCGACCGGGTTAGCTGCTCGAAGTAAGGAATGGCTTCTTTGAAGTGGCGATCATCCGTGAAAGAATTCCCCACACCCAAAAGAAACTTTTCTTCCCAGGCCGGATACATGTCTGGATGTTCTGCTTTGATCCGCTCGAGCATAGTGACGGCAGCATCAGGACGCACGAGGTTTGCGTTCTTGAATAGAATTTCACTCTTGAGCGCAAATGAACCGGGATTTTGGCTCAGCTTTGCTTCTAACTCAGAAATGGTTTCCCCGTGATCCCGACCGTCAACGAGTGTCGCGCTGTATGCGCTGGGGTCGTTAGGCAGAAGGCGCTCGATTTCCTCCCCGTTTCCAGCGCGCATGAGGATTGTTACGGGGAATTTGTTTATGTGATACTGAGCGTGCTCGGCGGCGTTGACGGTTTGCTCAAACTTAAGCGGGATAAAATCACGATTTATGAGCTCCACTAATGAGGGATCATGAAAAACTTCTTTCAACATGCGCTGGCTAGGACCGCACCAGTCGGCATAAAAAAATGCCAGGATAGTTTTATGGGTGTTACTGGACTCTTCAATAGCAGCTTTGAGGTCGGGTGTTCGCCATTGGATTTCGGGTTCTGCGGCTCGTACACTAACGGAAAAAAGTAACGTCGCTACCAATGCAAAATTTCGAAAACTCATAAAAATCCCCCGAGCGCCCAGTCTATTAATTGCTGTTAGTTTTGGGTAGGGGCGAGGACCTTGAACTTACCGATAATTTGACACTGCAGGGCCGCGAACATTCGCATGCGCAGCTACGGCCCCTTCTTCGCGGGAGGCCGTGGATGGTACTCGCGATCCCGCCGCGCTTTGAAGGTTTCAACCGCGCGACGCCCCACATCCTTTGAGCGCTGAATGGCCTTCGGAACTGAGCTAACCGCAGTTTTTGCCATACGATAAGTACCGGCAGCGGTGCTGCGAGTTCCCTTGAAACCGCTAAAGATCTCCTTAGCTCCGCCCTTAGCGAATTTGGCTGAGTAGACCTTGGCGGCCGCCATCACCGCTCCCGTAGGCATAGCCGACAGGGCCGATGCAGCAGAAGTCATTCCGTCGTTTATGAGCGAGCTTGTCGCCATCGGAATCAGCAGCATGCTGACACCGATGCAAAGGTTCATAAGAACGATGGTCAAGAAATTCTCGCTATCGGCCGCCACGGCTGGACTTGTCGTCATCTTCAGAAGCAGCACCGCAAGAATCGACCAGAGGATCTTCCAGAGAACGACGTTAATGAGTCCCTTGTACAGATTGCTCGTTACAAACGCCGTTCGCTCGGAGACGTACATCAGGATCATCAGCGGCGAGACGATGTACAAAACCGACCATACAAAGTGAACCAAGACATCGGCCACATAAACACCAAGATAGGCGATCATGTAGGCAATGAGATTCATGATGTAGAGAATCGCCTCGCGCGCCTTGAGCCAACTCACCTCTCGGTCGGCATAGTCACGCTTCAGGTGTTGCAGCAGCTCTTTAAGCTTAACAAGGCCACTAATCTTGTCGGTGATTCCATCCGAGAGCATGGCGATGACATTCATGCATTCCTCAAACGACAAGAGCAAAATGACCGAAACAACCGCCCGCCTCAATATTCTCCCGGCCGATGGAGACCCGTCGGGCCGAAAGAACTCAAGGCAAATTAAGAATACGATGTAGGGAACCAGCAGGGTCCAGTACATTTGCACCAGATTCCCGCGCAGGTCCCGGCAAACCTCTGGAAGCCAATCAAACATGTGTCGTCACTCGGTTAAAAACGCGGCAACTCGAAGTCGCCCTGAAACTTTTCTAAACTTTCTTTCATGTCGGCATTCACTTTGTTGAAGCGACCCACGGAGTCCTTTTCTTGTTTATTTGACAGAGCAAACTCCTCGCTTTGTACTTTGAGCATCTGGCCATGCACCCGAAGGAGCTGGCTGAGCGTGTGTAAAATTTGCGCATTCGTCGATGCGGCAAGACGGGCAGCACCCTTTGGGCTCATTTGGCCCGCCATTTGAAAGGCACGAATTGCGTTGGCTTCCTGCCCCTCGGCATATTCCTTTGCGGAGTTCGTTAACTTCAAACTCTCAGCAATTGTGTCATCGTGCAGAAGCTGGATGTTTGACTCCTTACTTTGAGGCACTGCGCCGTATAGATCATTCACTTTTTGCACAGCATCTTTGAAGTTCTTTAGATCTTCTAGGACTCGCTCGTCTTTGACCGGCAGACTCGAAACGATCCCCATGATGTTGTCGAGGCCCGCATTCACGGCTCTCAGGTAGTCCAGATGGCTTTTACTTTGCTGGATCATTTGCTGAAGCTGCGTGTAGCGCTTGTAGGCCTCGTACAGCATTTTTACGATATACGGATAAATTGCCCAACCGGAGCCATCGCTAAAGGCATAGCTTTGGTAAGGAGTTACCAACATCGATGTAGCCAGCACTGTGGCGAACCATTTTCTGCGGAGCCTCTCTATGCGACCTTCTTTCGCGCGGCGCAAATTTTCTCTAACACTTCGAGTTTTGATAACTCTGGATTTTCGTTCTGCACGCGCTCGATTTCGGCCTTATCCCTTGGGTCACTTGTGCAGATCCAGTAACTCAAAGGGTCGGGCATGACCCGAAAGACGGATCTTCCTTCGTCCTGCATGAAGAACACTTCGGTAAACTCACCTTTGGATGACTTGAGGCTCTTCACCGCTTCAAGTTCGGTGTCATTTAGTCCGAGGCGTGTTTTAAAATCCTCCCAGTCAATACCCCGCTGCTTCAGAATAAAGATACTCGTGGTGTTGGGAAGAATGGCGCTCGCAATGGCCTCGCTAAACAAAAAGTCCTTGTAGTTTTGACTGATGCACCAAATTCCCGCATTGAACTTTCGAAAGGTTCGGTAGGCTTCGAGGGCAAACGAAAGCGCCGCCGGGGTTTGAAATATCTTCCACCCCTCATCAATTACAAAAAGAAAGGGCTGGCTGATATCCCGAGAGGCCTCGGTTCGAACAAAGTCCGTCGCAAGGAGTAGAAATACGTTTTGCAGATCCGGGTATACATCGAGCCCCTTAATCTCGATGGTCGTAAGATTCTTTGTCAGATGAACATTCGATGGGCCATCGAGCATTCGTCCGTAGGCCGTGTCGCCCGTCCATGAATATAGAATTTCGGCGTAGGATCGAAGCTCGTCATCTTTATGCTTCTTGAGCAAATCGCGAAGGTCGCTTAGCTGGGGTGCGCGATCCTTTACTTTCACGTAGCAATCGAAAATGACTTCTTCCAAAAGTGCTTTTTCACGCTTAGGAAGTCCGGCCCGCTCTTCGTCTTTGAGGATCATCTCGAGCACGGCTAGCAGCAGCTTTACTTTAGATGGACTTGGCTTCGTTTCGCCTGGCGGAAGATCAAATGCATTGAGGCGAATACCAGAATGGATGTTCAAATCAACGAATTCACCGCCCAGCACCTCAATGGCCCGCTGCGAGGAAGCACCGTTATCAATCCATACGACTTTAGGTCGGGGGTTCTGCCCATAAAACTGTAGTATGAGCTGAAGCAGTCCAAAGCTTTTGCCCGAGCCCGTGCTCCCAAGAACCATACCGTTCCATGCCGGAAGCTCCGGGGCGAAGGGGTCCACCGAAACGAGCACCCCGTCACGGTTTGGGAGTAGGCACACGGGGCGCTTGTTTCCCCGCCATGACGAGAATGCGGGAGCAAAATGAGCGGCGTTACTCGATTTTACTTTCTTGGACCTCAGTCCCTCGCAAACTCCTGGGAGCGCACCGATAAAGGCATCAAACGCCGGAAGTGTTTCAATAACCCCCTCGGCCTGGTTGACGCCCTTAAACGCTTTCAGGACCTCGTCTGATTTTTCTTCGAGCTCTTCAATCGATTTGCCCCAGACGATACAGGTAACATCCATGGAGACAATTTTTTCGGAGCCCTCGAGTAGATCCCGTATCAGCTCCTCGATGTGACCGAGTTTTGATTCGGACTCGAGGTCGGCGACGTTACCGGCGCCCGACGCCATCGAGTGCGCTAGGCGGCGCTGAAGCTGTAGTCGCTCGATTTCTTTCTTTTGGTCTTGAATAGAAACCGTCTGGCTCAGCCAAAAGTAGAACGGTAGCCCAAGAAAGCTGTTCATCATCGCCGCCTGACTTGCTCCTTCTGGCAGCGTCTTTAGAGTTAGTACCCGAAACAAATGCTCGCCCATTCGAATGTGGTCGGAGTGAACTTCAAGATCCGTTAGGCAACAACGTGCAGCCAGCGGTTCATCGAATATATCGAGTGCCGTGGCCGCAGGTAGTTCGGGGCACGCATGTTTTTCAGATCTCGTAAGATTCAAAAACTCGTACAAGAGACCAAACCAGTCCTGGGCGCTAAGCCTCGAGGGCTTTAAGCTTGCGTGCCCGAGCGAGGATTCAATTTGCCGAATCGATCGGTAAAATTTATCCAAATGCTCGGCGTATTCTTTTTTTGTCAGCTCTTGGAATAACTTTTGACTCTCCCAGAGCTTTTGCTTTCGGTAGGAATGCGGCTTTGAACGGATAAAGAAATAGATCTCGGGGCTGAAGTATCGGTTGAGCGTTGCATTTTCACGAAGAAACTTAATCCGCGATTCGGCAATCGGCGCATATAAGTCGCCAACAGATGCCGTGATTCGCTCATGCTCACTAATTGTCGAATTGACATGCGGCGTGAGTCGGTAGAAAAATTGAAGTTTGAGCCCCTCTTCTGCCGTGTTGAGAAGATTTTCGATGCTTGTTGCGACTTCGTTGATGAGGTCAGTTGGCGCAACCGAAATATCCACGCCACTCAGGCGAAATCCTGCCCCTAGAGAGCCATCCGCATACACCATCATGTCGTCATCGAAATGCCAAAATGGAAGGCGGTCAGAGAGTCCCTTATGCTCACTAGTTTTTATAGATTTTCCTTCGCATGAGTTCGTACTTCGCTCCCAGCTCGCCCGAGCTGTAGAAGCCCGGGCTAAGCTGGTAACGAATAAGATGAATAAGATACCGATCTGGTTTGTTTCGCTTGGCAATAAACAAGACTCCTGCCATAAGCATTGGGAGCAAGAATACCAAGTAGAGCGCTAGTCCCGTCTTTCCGAAAATGAGATTCATGATCGACGCGAAGAGCAGCACAAAGAGAAGATCGTGGACCTCCATGCCCACGATCTTAAGCTTGGCATCTAGGTTCCTATGAACCGTCGATGTTCTGAGTTCCGTCATTGCCCGGCAGCGGCCTTAAGCCAGCTAATAAAATGCGGAGCTAAAAATCCGCACATGCTGGCAACGACCACGCCCACGATTCGAGCCTTGGCTCCGGCATCACCCGTCAGGGCAAGGATGGCGGCATAGACGAGGCCGAGTGTGCTAACGAGCGGTAGAACCGTCGAAATGAGGTTCGAGGTAAGTGCCTGTGTTCGGCTCTCGAACTCGTAGGCCATCGCCGGGTCGGGCACCAAAAAAACAATAAGGGCGACGCCCACGACAAAGAACAACCAGCCTAGGTTTTTGTCATTCACTTACTTTTGAGTGGTCGATAACACTAGCAGGCGCTCGAAGGGGCCAAGATTGATATGAACTTCTCCGTTGGTTTCGGCCGACGAGTAACCTTCACCGACGACACGGCGACCGGCGTACTTGCCATCTTTTTTAACGACTGTTTCAGCGCGGTACATGAGCTGTCCATCGACGATGCCGATGCTGCGCAGATAAAGTTGACTTCCGTTGCTATCCATGGCTTGCAAGAAATCGAGTTTCAAGCGGTACTCGCCGTACTGAGCTTCGTAGAAAGCGACTCCGGCGGGGATGCAGCGCTCGGTGCGAGCATCCTTCCACCAAAGGTACGCTTTTTCGGGTTTTGCGTTTGGAATATTGTCTTGATTTTGATTGGTCATCTGACTCCTTAGAGTGTTTGGCTGTAATTGATTTTTAGTTATGCTGAGCAGGATACTTGCCGCATTGACCGACTAAACTTCGGGTGCATCAGGCAAAGAGTTCGAATCTTCTCGCAGGCTCGAGCCAAAATAGATTCGATTTTTTGATAGCTATGACCGAAGTAGATCGCGATCTCTTCGGTCGACATTTCTTCCCAGAATCGCAGAAATACCACTTGCTGCTCTTCAAGTGGAAGGCGAAGCAGCGCGCGTCTTACAATATGACGGTCGTTCTTTGTAAATTGAAGCATTTCATTGGGGTTCATTACGCGACTCCATTTGATCCTGTGTTGGTGCGATGGATGGCGATTCGTTCTTTCAGATCTGATAGCGACCGTTCGACTCTTCGCAGGGCGCAAGCGTCATGCTGCGGACTTTCAAATTCGCCAAGGCCGCTGAGATCCAGATTGATTCCAAAGAGACGAAGCAATGCCTGTGATGCGATATTCAACATAATGCTTACCAACCCACGGCCTTTTTGGTGACTTGCGACGGAGCCGCCTCAGTTGAAGTTTTTGATGACTCTTCTACCCGAAGCGCCAGCATCATCGTTCGCGCGATAGCAGGGTCTTTGGGTTCGTCAATGTCCGGACAATAAAAGCAGTTTGCGCAGTGGCAGTAGGTTTGAAGATGCTCGAGCGATAGCGATCCGCACCGACTACATTCCGAGTAATTTCCATTTTCATAATTTTTCATAAGGCCTCTTTCTGAGGGGCGATTCATTCGTCCTCTCAGTTAAAGAGGTAAGCAAAGTGTGCCAGGCGCGCGCACGCGCAAGCTCAGTTGGCTAAAGGGCAGAAAATATGGAAAATTTAGTTTTTCATCGGCGCAGCAGATGTTTCAGAAGTGGAATGGGTTTCAGAAATGGAACGCGCTGGGTTCCAAGTGTGGAAGAGTTAGGTTCAACAGAACTCATGCCGCATTCGCTAGCTCAGAGCTTTGAACTGCATAATTTTCAAAATTTGATCGAATTGCCTTCAGTCGCTCGTCGCGCTCGCGTGAGGATAAGTATCTCCGAAAGCACTACGGACGAGCGTTGTTTCCTGATGTGCCGCGCTTCGAGTCAGTTGGTTCGATTGAAAGAGATTGGGGTAACGGAACATTCGGGTCTTGAAGGCCGCAACTTCGGAGTTATTCCTTAGCTCTACTTTGCGGATGCCATGAACATTTGCGTGGATCTGTTGTGAGCGGGTAGACCATCCAGCCTGGCGAATAGGCCGCTTGGGCGGCGAATCGAATATCAAGTCCTTGATCGTGGGCTCCGCAGTCGAACGAGAAGCGGTGCCAAACTTTCTGTCTGTCAGCGCGTAGAATTCGCATCTGATGGGGCATGCGATCGTTCAATTCGAAATACACGCCTTGGCCTTTGGGCAGAGGCTTGGGTTCCTCGTCATCGACAGAGTAAAATAAATCGCCCGTAAAGAGAGGGCGGACGAGCTTCCGGCTTCGAGGCTGGGACCCCGACCTGGTGCCGTTGTGGCTAGTGAGTTGGGAAATTTCTTGCGGCGTTGTGAGACAAACGCGGCATATCGAAACGGCCCAGGCCGATTCGATCGTGGCGAGCAAGAGGAATAGAAGCCATTTCATCACGTGGAGATTACCACCTCCGGCAAATTTTTTAAGTTATAGTGTCCCTTTTAGTTTGCTCGAAATCCCTTCTTTTTGGATGCCTTGCCTCTAACCAATCTTCAAAGATTGCGAAAACCGGGGACCGCCCAAAATGGACGGAACCACGAGGGAATTTTGAACTCCTCAAAAGCCGTCTTGAAAGACGCGAGAGATCACGACCGGCGGAGACGCAACAAAAAAGCATCCCGGCCGAAGCCAAAGTGCCTACGATTACGGGAATTCTAAGCCCTCCAACCGTTACTTAGGCGAGCACAGATAAGTTACGGACCAGAAGCTTTCGCCGCCAACATTGACTTCGACGAGTCCTGATTTGCCCTGGGCAAGTTGGTTTTCAGCACGTAGCCGATAGATGGACATAAGGCCCGAGCTAGGTAATAGATCCCGCGCGACTAAGAAACGCTCTTCCGTGCCAGACTCAAAACCCCCTACATAGAGTTGCTCATCAGATGCGAACTTAAACTCTACCGAAGCTGAGTCGAAAGTCATGTCCGCCCCTGTTGTTCGATTGAGGACGTCACTACAGCTGAAACTAAGTTTTTGAGATGACAGTTTCGAGAACTCGGGCACCGAATGGACACCTTTGAAGACCAATCTCCTCATGAAGCCCTCGGCGTCCGCAACGACAGGAGCGCCGACTTGGGCGAAGGTTTCGTTCATGGTCGCTTCGTTCGTCCAATTCTGGAAGGCAATCTCGTACTCGGGAGTTGCGATCACGCGATAGCCTTTTAAGGCTTTCGGCGCGAAGGCCGATTTGGCTTTCTGGATATGTGCCTCAAGTCGCTTACCGAAACTCGAGGACGAAACCTCCGTTCTACGAACACCTACATAAAAGGTCGTATGACCTTGGCTCCAATCGACCTGCCTGCTGCCTTGCTGGACATCGAAGACCTTCCGGCCCGTAAGATCAAGAGATGTGCTCAGAGGGAGCTGCTTCACCTTGCGCTCAACGAGCGCTTCAATCAGTAGTTCTGCCACGGCCTTGTCCGACATAGGATTTTGACCCGTGATGAGCTCACGATCGCGAAAAGCGTGACTCGCCCAGGGCATCGCCACTTCGATCAGGGCACCCTTTGAGCGGAGGGCCTGCTCAACGTAGAACGTGACGAGGCCTCCGAGATCCCCATTGCTTTCCTCAATTTGCTCTTCGGCCGTCGAGAATACGGTCATCTTGTAGCCCGCGTAGATCCAGCCGCCGCCCGAAACCGCTGAAAGGAGCGCCGCCGGTCCGTGACAAATGAGGGCTGTAGGCTTCTGGCTGTCGTGAAAGTGACGCAGGACCCGACCCATGGCTTCGTTCTTGGGCAAATCTTCCATGGAGGCGTGTCCGCCCGGCACGAAGAGGCTATCGAAGCGGGTTAGATCTTCAGAAGTCAACGATTCGAGAGAGCGGGGATTCGCCAGGCCCCTAAGCGACGCTACGAAGTTCTTCGCCGCTTCGTATTCCTGCGGAGTCGCAAACCAGCTCGCCTTGTCGCTCGCTTTATCCATGGTGGGAGGAACTCCCTGCGGAGTTGCAATTTCAACTTCAGCGCCAAGCTTCGTGAGCGCCATAAGCGGAGTCGCAAACTCATTTAAGAAGTATCCAGTTGAGTGCTGGCCTCCGCCTTTTAGGGAAACGTAGTCTACTCCGGGTAAAACGATCAGCACCCTGGCGAAGGGCTGCGCGGCAGCCACAATTTGGGCCGATAGAGCAAGTGTGATCGCAGCCAGTATATTGGTTTTCATAAGCATCTCCTTATCTTTTGAGTTGATTCGTATCGGATGCCTCGCCACAATGTAAATGTTATCTTTTATATACTTAGCATAAGGAATTGTTATGGATATGGATTTCTACGGCCTCCGAATTTTCGTGCAAGTCATTCAGGACGGCTCCTTCTCCTCGGCCGCGAGGAGTCTCGGAGTTACTCAGCCGACGGTGAGTCAGCAAATCGCGAGGCTTGAAGCGCAAATGGGTTCTAGGCTCTTTGAGCGCGTGGGTCATGAGATTCACCTGACGGATACGGGCCGAGGCCTTCAATCGTTTGCCGTCGAAGTCCTCGAAAAAGCCGATAGCTTTGCGGACGAGTTAAAGAGCAAGAAGAATTTGCCAAGCGGCCTTGTACGTTACGCGATGCCGGAGAGCTGTCAGTGGACACCGCATTACCGAAGGATCATGGCGCAGATCCGTAACTTTCCCGAGATTCGATTCGAGATCAAAATTCTCACGAATGACGCTATTGTTCAGAGTTTGCTCGAGGGCAAACTCGACTTTGGTTTCGTCGTTGGAGATAGGCTTAGTTCCGAGCTCAGGTTCGAAAAATTCTCCGATGAGCGTTATTCGGTCGTTGCTAAAGCTTCCGACCTCTTCGCTCCCTTCAAGGAGAACAAGATGACCGGCTTACGGATTATCAGCTACCCGGGATGGGAAGATTTCTTTTCGACGTGGGCCAAAGCGCACGGCTACCGGAGTGCCCTTCGTCAGTATGTTACCGTGCCCACGGTCAAAACGGGTACCTTGGCCGGTGCCATTCACGCCGTTCAGGAAGGCGCGGGTGTTGCCGTTATTCCCACCCATTGCGTAGCAAGTGAGCTTAAGGACAGGTGGCTCCAAGAATACTCAGAGGGCAAGGCCGTTGCTCTGAACCCCGTCCACATCGCTCGGAGGCGCGGTGAAAAACTCCCTCGAAGATCGGAGTTAATCCTCGAAATGCTTCGACAAGCTAAGGCTGAGATAGGTTGACGTCGCCTACTTAACCCCTTCTTTTTGGATGCCCTGCCTTCACCCTGAGCTAGGAATCCCGACCATAGGAGCTAGAGGCCTCGGTCGGGATTGTAGATACCTTGCGGCCGGCGTGAAGAATCTGCGGAAAGGATGGTCGAATTCGCTACCAGCAAAATTAGCACCGGATGGAATACCTGGCCCTCGTCGATTAAGCCCCGTGCCGGCGTTAACGCGGCCCTCGGCTAAAACTCCGCTATCATTTCAAGCAAGTCAGCAGCACTTAGCGGACGCCTAAGTACGGACATCCCAATTTTACTGCCCCTGACTTCCATTGCGGCCTCGTCGGAGTTATCCGTTAGAACGCAGGCAACAAACTGAATGTCGGCCCCCGCTACACGAACGAGTTCCACGAAACCATCTCCGCTCATATCTCCAATGAATTGATCTACCAGCAGCGCTTTCCACTTGTTGACGTGTTGGGCGGCAATCATGAGTCCAGCGTTCCCGTCTTCAGTGCGAACGACTCCAAATCCCGAAGCCTCAAGAGCCGTCACAAGCTGGGTGTCCCGAGAAATTGTTTTGCCCACCATAAGCACGTAGCGTTTGCCAACTTCCATAGCCTTCCTACTTGAGTCCTTTCTCTAAAACCTTCATTCTCATGGCGATCTCATCAGCGGTGGCTATTTCGTTGCGCTTCACGACCGAGATGTATTTTTGTAGAGCCATTTCTCGCAGCGCCGCTTTTTTTCGCGGTGAAAACTTTTGATCGGGTAGCTGCACGGCAATGATGCCCGTGTAGCGGGGGAACTGAATCTGAGGTGCCTTGATGTCCTTAAGAAACTCAACGCGGATGCTGTCTGGTACGTAACGCGAAAATGTTGGGTTCCGCCTCTTTATTCGATCTTGAAAGAGCGACAGCGCACGAAGCAAATAAGACTGGTACTCGTCGTAGTCGTCAAAAACTTCTTCGAGTGAATAAGATTTTCGTCCGTTGCTCGCTGCATTCATTTTCTCAATATTACCATACAATCTACCGATATCAATTTATCGGTAGATTATTACACTTCATAACCCTTTGTTTTTCTGAAACAATTCAGCAGATAGGGGGATTTTATACCGGTATGGCGAAACTTGATGACGACGTAGAGCTGATCTTAGAACGCCTTTTAAAATTGGTTGTTCCCGTAGGTATGGGCACCAGGGAGCGCCGCCAACTAGCTAAGAAGGCAGGCATCAGCGACGAAACACTCCGCGCTGGCATCAGAAATCGAAGCCTGCGCTCGGACACACTCATTCGACTCCTTGTCGCTCGAGGTGTTTCTCCAAAAACACTTGCCTCACTCTCACAGTCAGACGCCGGGCAACTCAATCGAGGCGACTTTGTTTGGCTTGAGTACGGCAATCACCTTACTGAACAAGAAAAGGTAGAGTTTGTTTCGCTCATTCGCTTCATGAAAGACAAGTGGGAGTTGAGCGGCGGGTAAGCCCACCCTCTGCTCTAATAGACGTCTTTACTGAGGGCTGAGTTACCCAACTGAAGCCACTGAGAAAAGATGCGATCTTCCCAGCGCACGCGAATTGCGTAAAGGGTCCAGCTCGCTAAACAAAGCAGCGTATTCCTTAAAGTCAGGCTGCTAATCAGCAAGCCAAGTTCTAGGATCACATGCCCCAAATACATTGGGTGACTTACCCGGCGATAGATTCCGGTTTGCACAAAGGGCCTTACGGCGGGCGACACGCCGAACGACCGGCCAAGCTCAATGCATGAGAGAGCAACGATCATTGATCCCACCACGGTCATCGCAAGGCCAACTGTTCCGCGCACTCCTTCAAATTGGGTCGAAATAAGAAGAGGCAGTGCTGCCGAGCCCCATGCTACCGCGACTTGGAATTTCGGGGCTCTTATCAAGGGCTGAACCCGAGACAGCAAACACGCAAATACGAGCAGAACCCGAAGAATGCTAAGCCATCCAACTGGCTCAAAGTTCCAGCCTATGACAAGATAACAAAAGCACGCCCAGGCAAGAGCGGGCATGATGTTGTTCTTTAGGTAGCTCAAACGCCAGGCTCGGCCCGACTCGTGCTGCCGCTACCACCGCGCGACTCTTTTGTTGATTTTGAGCCCTGCGTGCGCGCCTCAACTTTGCTGGTGAATGCGATTTGCATAAGAGCCATGACGGCCGATAAAATGACAAGACCTCTAAGAAACGATTTCATTGCGAAACTCCTTTCATTTGGCCCGACCACCAGTCATTGACGGTCGAGTAAAAGACATCTGCTTTTGTTAAAAACGGAAAGTGACCAGCGCCGGGGATTTCACGATAATCTGCAGCGGGAAGCGCCTGCGCAAGTTTGTTTAGATATTTTGATGGAATCAATCCGTCTTTCTCGCCCCCAATAACAAGAGTGGGTAGCTTTATTTTAGGCAGTTCGGCGCGCAAGTCGAATGAGCCAAAAATGGATTCGACGGCCACTAGATAGGGCGCAACGGTGAAGTCCCAGGTTTGCATAGTGGCCTTTGCCACCGACTCCGGCAGCTCTGGAAAGTACATGCGCGCGTAGCTGACCATTAAATCCTTGCACGACTGATCTGTGGGCGGAGCTGCGCTAAACTGTGCTTCGGCTTGCTCAGTCGATTGGGTGATTCCAAGGCGCTCTAACTCGGCCGGTATTCCGGATTGCCACGCAGTATCGCAAGGAGCATCGACAAGAATTGCAAAGTGGAAGATAGACGAGTCTTTGGCGAGCGCCGCAATCGACGTCACTCCGCCAAATGAATGCCCGAGAATTCCAACTTTTTGACCTCGGAGTCGAAGCTGATTTCCAACAGCCAAAAGTTCATGAGCGTAGGCTTCGATAGAGTAGTCGTTATTTTCGGCATCGTCGGATCTGCCGTGCCCTCTCGGATTCACAATCAAAAGGTTAAAAAGCGCGGATAACTTCAAAATGCCGGGCATCAAAGATGCCGCATCAAAACCCGGTCCGCCTGGTACACAGAGGAGTGTTGTGCCTTTGCCTGCGTCCACGTTCCAGGCATCGAGCGTCAGTCCCTGGATATTTGGATACTCAACCCGAACCGGAGTGGGAATGGCTATAGATGCGCTGCTCATGAATAGCCTTTCTGCCCCAAGCCAAGCTCGTAAAACTTTCGATGAAAAGTAGTCTTCGAGAGACCCAGTAAACGCTGCGCCTCAGCTCTCGAGCCGTTCGCCGTTTTTAGAGCCTCGTCAAAAACACGAATTTCTTCTGCACGCATACGTGCATCAAAATTTAGGTTCTGATTTTGCTCTGCTTGATGAGTGGGAGCAATTATTGCAACTCCTAACCCAAGAACTTTCGGTGGAAGGTGCCGAATACCGATCTCTCTAAAATCTGCATTGAGCAGGGCTTGCTCAATAACAGAAACAAGCTCGCGCACATTTCCGGGCCAGTCATATCGTTCGAGTGCCGCTAGAGCTTCAGGAGTAATCGAAGCCGGGCGGTACTTGGGAGACTTTTCTTGCAAAAACTTCCCGACCAACACTGCAATATCGCCGCGACGCTCGCGTAGCGGGGGATTAACAATTGTCATACCTTCAATGCGGCGAAGGAGTTCCTCTCTGAAAAGTCCTCGCTTACAAAGCTCCTCGAGGTTCTGGTTGGTGGCACACACGACTTTTACGTCTACCTTGATAGGCGTCGACGATCCGACCGGCGTCACCTCTCGTTCTTGGAGCACACGAAAAAGCTTCACCTGCAAATCGACAGGGCAGTCGCCCACCTCATCTAAGAATATAACGCCTCTGTGGGCGTCTTGAAATTTTCCTTTTCTATCCGAATGAGCGCCCGAGAAAGAACCTCGTACGTGACCAAAAAGTTCGCTCTCCGCCAACTCTTTAGAAATAGCCCCCATGTTGACGGCGACAAAAGGGCCGCCGCGCACCGAAGCGGCATACTTTGCCAACTCCTCTTTGCCTGTGCCCGATTCGCCCAAAATACAAATGGGTAAATCGAGGTCCGACAAAATGACTTTTTTAATCTGAGTCAGCGCATTTTGAACGCGAGCATCTCGAGTTAGGACTTCGTGAAGTCTGCGCTGAGGAGTTTCGCCGTGAGCTTTTGCTGCCCTGGTTCTAGCTCGTTCAATGGCGCATACAAGATCCGAGAGCTCGAAGGGCTTAACGACAAAGTCGTCTTCGATGCGCCGTTGGGCCGAGATTACGCGGCGGGTGTCCTGATCGCCACTCAAAACAATGATCGGCGTCGCATCGCCACGATCTTTTAGCCAGTCAATAAGTGACAACCCGTCGTCACTTTGGCCATGAAAGTTTAAGTCGGTCACGACAACCGCAAATCGCTCAGCTTCGATACGCTTTTTAGCCTCGGCCACCGAGGAGGCCGTGTGCACTTCGTACTGGGTGCCAAGCGCGAGTTCGATTGACTCGACGATATCTTGTTCGTCATCGACGCAAAGAATAGGTGGCATTTTTGTCATACACGTTTCTCCAATGAAGAGAGGTCTATTTTAAAATGAGCCCCGCTGCACGTATGGGTTGTCGGTTCAAGCGTGATCGTCCCCTTGTGAGCTTGGATAAGTCTGAGCGAGGTACGAAATCCAGTTCCACTGCCTTCAGGTTTGGTGCTTTTCGCACGTCCCTCGAAAAGTTCAGACACTTTTGATTGATCAACTCCTGGGCCGTTGTCTTCGATGTGAATGGCTAGCGGCGAAGCGTCGATCCATACCTTTACCCGGCTTGCATTTTCCTCAACCGAGTTTCTAACAAGGTTCGCGACGGCACGCTTTATAAGGCCTGCATCGTGGCGAGCAATGAGAGCAGTGTCGTGCGATTGAAGCGCTAGCACTGAAGGAGCCGTGGCTGCTCCGATGCTTGCACCTTCGGCCACGGTCTGGGCCAGATCAGCATCCGACATTTCGGGCGATTCAATTTCCATGTGGCGGGCACTCTTTAGGATTTCTTTTAGCTGACGATTTAGTTCGGGCCATCGCTCAGCCACCCTTTGGGCTGTACGTTCATCAGACGGATTTTGGATACGTGCCTGAATGAGGGTTGATTGTGCCGTGTAAACATTCACGAGATCATGCAAAAGTGCATGAATGGCTTCTTTGGCTCTAGCGTTGCCCTCAGAGCGGGCTACTTCTCGCGTTAGTTCCATGATGTCTTTATGTTGCTGACTCGTAAGCGCAGAAATTTGCGCAAACTCCTCGACCTCGAAATCGTTAGGGTACGTGGACGGCGCCAAACCTCTGCCTACCGCAACAAGATCTTTTTGCAATGTTTCGAGTGATGTGAGCGCAGCGGCAACGATTTGGGCCGAGCGCATTCTCCAGTACGAAAGTAAGAATGCTACGAATGAAAAACTAACACCAAAAGCCATGAGTGCGGCCAAGTAGCCGCTGAGCCCTGGAGTGGCCAAGGTAACAAAGCCAAGTTTTTCACCCGTCACCGTGTCAACAAGATCTACCGAAGAGTAAAGATTGCCGTTACGCCCAATCGTGTTTCCAAAAATGTGGAGTGCCTTCGGAGCCGCGAATCTCGTCTGAGCGTCTTGAATGTTTGGAACCGATACGCGAGTCACGCCGTTGCTGACGAGCTTAAGTTCGCTGCCGGGTGATGCCTGCACAAACGACTGAAACACGCGCTCGATTTCGCGATCATCAGAGTTTTGAGCAAGGCTCGTTACGTTTCGGGCAATCGCAGATAAAATCTCTACTTGGTGGGCACTCTTATTGCTAAGAGCCATAACGCCCACAATCAGAGCCGCTACAAGCGAAACTGCAAAACCCGAAACCACCGTGAAGCGACGTAGGCGAGCATCTACGAGTACGCCCAGCGGTAGTTGCGGTTTGTTCTTAATTCTCATTAGCCGCCGCCTTATTTTGCGTCTTGGCTATGCACTCGGCGTTCATTGAAATCGTTCGGTAGGGAATATATACGTCGCCCAGAGAATTCAGCTCGATTCCCTCAATACAATTCGAAAACCAAAGGTGCGCTCGGTAGTGCATAAGGTTTACCGTGTAGGCTTCTTCGTTGAGTTGCCTAGCGAGAGTTTGATAAATTACGGCGCGGTCCACGCGCGATGAAGTCACGCGAGCTTTCCGCACAAGGGAGTCAATCTTCGCTGAGTTCGCGCCGCTGAAGTTGTCGGCGTTACCACTCTCGAAATTCCTCACTAAGAATTCCGTGTCCGGATAATCCGCATTCATCGAAAACAAAAACGCTTGCATTCCTTTGGCGTTGTAGCGTTTCATGAATTCGGGCCACGCGATGACTTCGGTTTTAATGTTGAATCCTGCTTTGCTCAGTCTTTCTTGAAAATACGCAGCTATCGCCTCGGATCGCGTGAGTTCTTTGGGAATCACGAGAGTGATGAGAGTGCGGGTTTTAGAAACTGGGTCCGTCGGTGAACTTGCTTCCTGAATATGCCCCGGAAGACCCGGCGGAATATAGCCACCAACGGCCGAGGTTTGCCCCGGATAAAAATGTTCGGTGAAGTCCTGGGCGCTCACGGCATTACGAAATGCCCGGCGTACCCGAACGTCGTTGAAAGGCTTAGATCGCGCGTTGAGACCGATAAGCCAGGTAGCGACTGCTGGCATACTTAGGTGTTGGCCACCCTTTGTGAAGACTTCTTCGTCGCCGTTGAGCGGATAACTTACGAGATCATTAATTTCGAATTTAGAGGCAAGCTCGAGAGCTTTGCCTTCATCGAGCACCTGGAATCGTAGCGACTGCAAGTGCGCGGGCTCGCGCCAGTAGTCACCGAAGCGCTCGAGGATGATTTCGCTATCGTTCATTGAGCGAAGGAGGAAGGCGCCCGTGCCAACGGGTTTACTAAAGAAGCCAGGCTGATCCATGAGGTGCTTTGGGAGTATTCGAGCTGTGGCTCCTGCGAGCACCATCGAGAACGGCGGGAATGGACTCTTGAGATGAATGATGAAGGTTTGGGGATTCGGGGCAGATAGGCCGCGCACCAATTTAGTTTTGCCTTGCCGAAACTCTTCGGCGCCCTCGATAAGGTCGTAGTAGTTTGAAACACGAGATTTGGGTCCGAGCAGGCGTTCAAATGAGGCCACGCAATCGGCCGATGTAACCGGCGAGCCATCGTGAAATCGGAGGCCCTTGCGAAGATTGAAGGTCATGGTCAGGCCATCCTGGCTACGTGTCCACGATTCGGCCAAGGCGGGCTTTATTTGGAAGTGGGAGTCAAACTCGAGCAGGCCGTCGTAGATTTGATTGGCGACCGCAAGCGACGCCGTATCGGTAAGCTGAGAAGGATCGAGGGTTGAGACCTTGGCGTAGAGGGCTTTGCGGTATACGGCATTTGCGGCAGCAGTGGAGCCGGATTTTTGGGAACAGGCCACTAGAGCCGCCAGGCTGAACAAAAGGACCAGGTTCTGAATAGAGGACCGGTTTCTCATGCTCATATAAGTGCAATTGACGCGGCATATTATAAAACCGGACCAGTTTAGTCGACTTAATTTAGATTAATTTAATTATATTAAGTAGTTAACTAAATTCTCGAGCCGTTTTTAACGCTCAAAACGAAGCAATTTTCGTTTCAAAAATGGAATTCGTTCCGTTTTCGGAACTCGTAAAGTTTCATTTTTGGAACGACCAACGAAATATGGCGATCAGGGTGAAGGTCGAGCTCTCGAAGTGGTTTACGCCCTGCCCCAAGCCCAACGCTCTCAGCAGATAGATAATAGTTGCAGACATGAAAACGGCTCAAAACTTTCAGGAACAGTTTCTAAATTCTCTTTCAAAAACGGAATTTGTTCTTTCTGAAGCCACTCGCCAAGCTTTCTTAAATATCCCAAGGCACGAGTTCGTTACGAAATATCGGAATTCGGGAAATTCGACTTGGGAAGTTATCTCTAAAGACAACATCGAACAGCATCTAGCCACCCTCTACCGTGACGCTCCACTTATTCTTGTCGGAGACGATGACCACAACGTGAAGTCGACGATTTCCCAGCCTTCCTTCGTTCTTCGCATGATTGAGATGCTCGATCTCCAAAAGGGGCATAAGGTTTTTGAACTCGGAGCCGGAAGCGGGTGGAATGCCGCTTTAATGGGCCACGTAGTCGGCCCCTCAGGCTCTGTAGTCGCAGTCGAAATTCTTGAAGAACTCATTAAGCCTGCACAGACGGCTATCGCGAAACTTAAACTTCCCCATGTTGCTATCATTCAGGGGGATGGAGGGGATGGGCACGCGTCGAGCGGTACTTTCGACCGCGCTATCTTCACAGCCGGCTCGTACGATATTCCATTGGAGTTCTATAGCCAGATTAAAGATGGGGGTCTTTTTCTTTGCGTCATTAAGACAAAGGGTGGAGCCGACAACCTTTTTCTTCTGAAAAAGTGTGGCGATCATTTTGAAACCGTTGATTCCCTGTCTTGCGGCTTTGTTCCCATGACGGGAAAACACGCTGTTACCGATATGGAGCCAAAGTGGGTGGAAGATATTCCAGAATGGAAAGAGGTGAAGGATAAAATCGTCTCCACGAAACCATTTTGGTGGGGAGCTAAAGGTAAAGAGACATTCAGGTGGAGAACCTCGGGATTTCGCGGATACTTAAGTCTCGTTGAGGCTGGATTTCACTCTTTCAAGCTCAAAGAAGATTCAAATGTGATCGCAGACGATGTTTTCTTCGGCGTTTGGTCGGAGGATCAAAAGTCCCTGACAATTTTTCAAAACGAAGAGATGAAAACGTTTGGCACGAGTGAATCGGGCGAGATTGTAGACCGCCATTTGATAGACTGGATGAAACTCGGAATGCCCTCACTGGCTTGTTTTAAATTGAAAGCTTACCCAAAAGGAGTCCGGGTCGCACTTAAGGAGGGTGACTTCCTAACGACTCAAAGAGATTCAAAATTTATTTGGTCACTGGCACATTGATCAATAAATGAGCGCGAAGATCTATCCTCGGATTCAAACTCACTACGTAGATCTTCGGCCGAGTGCTGTGTTAGATTGAACTTCATGATCCAAAAACTTGCAATGATTGGAGCTCTTATTTCGTTCGGTGCCCAAGCGACAGTTCAGGCATACATACCCGCTGATCCCGCCGCTCATCAGGTACTTTCGGATTGTCTCAAAGGTGAGGTGCAGAAGCAGATGCCGGCTGATCTCGGAACGCTTTTGCAAATAGCCACCTCGGAATTTATTAACGAAAAGAACAATTCCTTACTTGATGTATTTATGATGACTGCCCGTAAAGACGGCACCCGAGAGGGTTTGTACCTCGAATTGAAAGTCTCCAACGATGGTCCTTGGCTTTTGCTTCAAGGGCCAACAATCTCTGAATATGCTGAAGCTCCAGTTGCTACCCAAGCTTCGCTCGTTGATTGGAAAACCTATGAACAAAAGGTTGTTGTCGATATTAACGCCTGTGTTCATCTTATGACCCCTTGATTTTTTCGTTCTCGGTTTAAGCAATCTCAGCGAAGAGCCCAACCTTCGCTGAACCAGGCGTTTCGGTAGCAAGCCGGAACGCCTGGTTTATTGGTCGCGATGTCGTCCGTCTTTACGCGAGATTTTTGACCGGACGCAAAGTGATCCCGATCCCGAAGGAGGCTGCTTAATGCTCTATGGTCGAGATCCAGGGCTCAAGATAAAGGCCGGGCACCCAAAATGAAGTCCTAAGTTGCTTCCCTGAAAAACTTGATGAACGCCTGCTCCTTAGCTGTGAGATTTTTCCCCGCTTGCCGCGCAATCATTATCTGATTCACGAAGGGCTTGCGAGGGCCGGCAATCACGGTGAGGTGCTTAAATTCACCTTCCAGTAGGTGTTTCGGAACTACCCCGATTCCAATTTCACCTTTAATCGCAGTTAGGACGGCCCTCACACTTTCAGCTGAATATGAAACCTTTAGATCAGGTGGAACTCGCTTAAAATGGTGTTTAAACCACATCCGAGCTACCGGAGCGTGCGATAGATAATCGACGAAATTTGCTTTGCTCAAATGAGCATAAGAGGCATCGCGCAAACCGCATACTTTTACGTTTTCCTCTGTCGAAACCAGAACAAATTCCTCCTCGGCGACGGACTGGATTGTGACTGGATATCGCTGAGCATGGATGTCTCCATTATCTATAAAGGCCATGTCGAGTTCACCACGACAAAGCATATCTAGCTGCTTAATCGGGACCCCGAGTTGTAGTTCGAAAGTAATGCAGGGAAAAACCTTCCTGAATTTACCAATAACCCGAGTTAAGTGGCCGGAGCCGAAGTCCATTGGAGCGCCGACTTTTAAATGTCCTACAGGCATTTTCTTGCCGGACTCCATCTGCCGCAACGTAGAGTGAAGTTCACTCACAAACGGATCAATGGCTCGAAACAAATCGTCGGCCTGAGAAGTAGCTTGGAACTTCTTGCTGTCACGTATGAAGAGCGTTGAACCAAGTTCACCCTCCAAACTCTTTAACGATTGGCTAACGGCCGACCGAGTTAGATTCAACACATCCGCCGCTTTTTGGATGCTTCGACTGAGATAAACGATGTGAAATACTTTTAATCGCTCAAAGTTCGGAAGAGTTAGCATAATTAACTCTTAAAGTTACTAAAGATAGTTTTATGTTTCTACGGTTAACACCGTAGAATCTATCAAAAGGGAGATTCACAAATGTTTGAAACTAAGGCCGGGATCATTAAACCTATCGTTTACGTTGGAATTACGAAGGGAGATAAGCTCCTACTAGTGGATTATGCCGAGGCGCCAAACCCCGCTAAATCCGGCTGGTGGATACCCGCACCAGGACTCGAGTTTGGCGAAGACCCGAAGGAAAAAGCCGAGGAGACAGTCAGGTCTTTCGGAATTGAGATCGATTCGATTGCTCTGCATGATGTCGAGTCATTCGTTATGCCGGGCGGTTGGCATTTCATCTGTCACTATTTAATTAAAACTTCCTCTGAACCGCAATCGACTGCCAACATTAAAAACTTTCGATGGGTGACGAAGGAACAGCTTTCAGAGATGCAAGATATCGCCCATGGAAAATGGGAAAAAGGTGTCGGTATGAGTTATCTAGGTGCGTGAAAGTCCATCGCGAAAGTAGTCTCCACGAGCCGTCCCGCGTTCTTATTTGAACGAGGCCGTTTATGTTGTGAGTGGATTGAGGATCTCACGATTGCTCGTTCTATGGAATTCTTTGATCGCCAGTGTGCGTTTCTGCTCACCAGTGGCTTTTCCGTCACCACTTATATTTTCTGGAGCGGCTCTCCACGGTCGGGTCCGAGCGTAACCTGCGGGCGGGTTTCCCAAAGTTTCCCTTTTGAGCGACACTCCTCATTGCGAGTGGAGTGAAACGGATAATAAATCTGCCCTTCGGGCAACGCCTCAGCCGTCAAACCGAATCCAAGGTACTCAATAGGCTCATCGGTATCGTTAATGACCGTATGAGCAAGGTTCGTTTGAGCTTCAAAGAAAGCAAGGTCACCAGGCTTCGCCGCAAAGCGATAGCCGTTAATCCAAATGGTCGGGCATCCGCGAAGCACAAAACAAAACTCATCCTCGTGCGATTCCGCATGAGGCCATGAACTTCGTTTGCCGGGGTGTAAAACCTCATAGTGAATCCCGACCGCACGCACCCCCACCTGCGAGTTCAAACGAACGCTCTCGCTGAAAGTTTCTGTGCTCCCCTTGTAGTAAGGAAAACTTTTGCGTCCCGGTAGTGTTGGCGCAAAAACGATGCCAGGAACACCCTCAGGATCTTTGGGAGGAATTCTCGATCCGGGCGTTCCTGGATGCGGGCCAAAAGACTGAACAGGCCATGATTTCCACCAGGCATCACCCGCTTCAACTTCTTGCTCGGGATTGAGTGGGGATATGTACTGATTCTCTGGCTTAGTCCGCTCGCCGATGGCGACCAGAAGGGCGGTTTCTGGCCCATCATTAATCACATTATGACAAACGCCTGTGCCGGACGGAAACCCAATCGCATGCCCCGGGCTTAACCGATAAGTCTCCCCATTGATCCAGACAGAGGGGTTGCCCGCTAAGACGTAACCAAACTCGTCCTCACAGCTCTCCGCATGCGGCATTGAGGAGCGAGTTCCTGGCGGCAGAGAAATAACATTCACTCCCACCTGCTTAGTGCCCATCTTTTTTCCGAGCGCCGCCACGCCCACGCCCCACTTGGGATCAACCAACATGACATCTGAGTACGACAAAATATAGCGACGAAGTGAATCCAAGATTGAGTGGATATACTTTATGCTGCCTCTTTTCTCCATAAGAGCTGTTCATCTCCAAAGTAATGGGCGCACGAAATCGAGAGCTTTCTTGACCAACGCCGAAGCGGCGCCCTCCGCCGCATAGAGCAAAGCGGCTTCGGAGTCTCCTCCGAAGCCGCTTTTTTACTGTCGAGTATTTGTGACTAATCGTATCTCGTCTGAGATAGGACTTCAGTAATAATCCAAAGCTGGACTGACTTCTGCTCGTTTTTCCGGCCGCAAGTTGACGGGCGGGCGCGAACCTAAAATTCATACAAGTCACTTAGGTTTTCTCTCTGTGAGTTTCTTTGTGTACTCCTCTAGCGGACTTAGCCCCCGATAAACCCTAACCACGCTCTCCTTTTTGATTTTGCTATAGACGGACTGGATGCCGGTTCCGACAAGAACGAGCATCATGACTCCTGCGATTGATTCGAAAATTGAGTTCATATTTTTTCATTCCTTTCAGTCTGACTCATCTCCAAAGCTACTTTGAAGAGGCGTTCGGTTTTTTCATCATCGAGTCTATAGAGAATCGTTCGAAGCTTGTATTGAATGGGGATGTTGCCAGCTCGCTTGTCCTCACTGGCGAAGTTCTTGAAGCTCGAAGGACTGTATCCGTAAACTTCCATCAGTTTGTTTCGAAGGGCATCGGATAAAGCCCTCTTCCCGTTCTCTAAATCGGAAAGGTATCCCGCCGATAGATCCACCCGCGACGCAACCTCCTTAAGCCTCATTCCAGTCTTTTTTCTGAGGTACTTGAGGACCGACCCCTTGAAGGAAATCTTTGGAACCCAAGCCCTGTTTTCAACCTGGGCGACCCACACCCCAAACTTTCGCCGATGAGCCTCACCTCCATAGGCTCGTACAATTCGGTCGAACTCCTCGGGCAATAGCCGGGACTGAGATTGATGATTCTCAACCCCACTTAGCCAGCCAGCGCTTCGTCCGACCTGCTTTGCGGCCTCCTTGATAGTGAGTTGATTCATGAGACGTAGTTTTTTAAGAATGACTCCATGCTGCTGCATAGAAACCTCCATTCCCCCTATGGGGAGCATTTTAGAAATTGAATTTTTGTGAAATTTGACTTCGAATCTCGAAGTCGTGAACTCCTGCGAAATTTCGCAAGAAAGAATCAGCGGTGGCAGGGGTTTGGCAGGGAACTACAAAGACGTCTACGGGCGTAGAAAGCCATTCGAGAAAACTTAGGATCTCGCTCCTAGTGTTTATAACAATTTAGAACTGTGAGATTTTTTTGTTTTTGTGACCATCAACTGAAATTTAATGGTCGGCGAGGCGGGATTCGAACCCACGACCCTCTGCTCCCAAAGCAGATGCGCTACCAGGCTGCGCTACTCGCCGTTTCTGAGGACTCTAGCCGGATTTTACCACAGCTCTAGCAATAGGTTCACCCAAGCGTACGAGAGATTCAAATCCGTCGGCCGTGCGCTGGAGCAAATCGGCATCGGGCACCACGCAATCACGCTGAGTAAGCATGATTGTTGTGGAACCACCAAAAGCAAAGGTGCCCTTCTCCTGGCCGCGATCCACCCGCGCGCCCGCCTGGTAAGTCTGAATAATTTTGCCCACCCCAATGGCGCCCACTTCCATGAGGATCATGGAGCCAAAGTTACGACTCTCAAACAAAGTCAGCTGCCGCTCGTTACGCAAAAACACATCGGGCACACGCGCCTGCGCGGCCGGGTTGACCGAATGCAATTGATCGCCCAGTCGCGTGGCTGGTCCCGCTCGGCCCGCATCAGGAAAATGAAAGCGGTGGTAGTCCACGGGGCACAAGCGAAACACAAAGGCGTGGCCGCCCAAATATTCCTGCGCCAACACGGGCGATCCCACCAAGCGCGCCAGAGATTGGGGCACGCCCTTCACGTTCAAAACAAAATCTGCCGCCGAAATCGGAAACACACTCAAGCGCCCCTCAGCAGGAGCTCCCAACACTTGGTCGTCCACGGGAAAGCGCCGCGCGCCCAATTTAAAGTGGCGCACAAAAAAATCATTGAAAGATTTAAACCCGCCCGCCGGCACCACGAATTCATCCAGATTCACACCGTAGTGCTGCACAAAGGGAGCCACTCCCTTACGCGAGCGCGATCCCTCGTAGTACCAACCCAGAGTGCGGCTCACGATTTTTTGCACGGAAGGATTCAGCACCACCTTCGCCAGCAAGCCATCGCCGTACGCGCGGCGAATCCAGGCGTCGCCAAAGACTTGCTCTTCGGTCCAGGCGTCTTTGCTGCGATCAAACAAACGAATCATACGAGTGTCAGCACCCACCAGGTGCCAGCCGACACCAGCGCGGCCGCGGGAATCGTAAGCACCCAAGCCCAAATAATTCGGCCGGCCACACCCCACCGTACGCCCGATAAACCGTGCACCGAACCCGCGCCCACAATGGAGCCCGTAATGGTGTGCGTGGTGGATACGGGAATACCGAGCGAGCTCGCAAAGAAGAGCGTAATGGCGCCGGCCGTTTCAGCGCAGAAGCCGCCGATGGGTTTGAGTTTGGTGATTTTCATGCCCATCGTTTTCACAATGCGCCAACCACCCATGAGCGTGCCCAAACCCATGGCCGTGTGGCAGGAGAGCACCACCCACAACGGCACATGAAAAGTGGCGCCCAATTTGCCCGTAGCGTAGAGAAGCGAAGCAATAATCCCCATCGTCTTTTGCGCGTCGTTGCCGCCGTGGCCCAAGCTGTACAGAGCGGCCGAGACCAATTGCAGCTTGCGGAACAAACCGTCCACTTTGCGCGGATGCGATTTAAAAAAGGTCAGCGAGGCGAGGTACATAAAAAATCCGCCCAGCAGCATACCAATGAGCGGCGAGAGCACGATGGATAAACAAATTTTACCGAGGCCCCCAAAGTGCAGCGCATTCACGCCACCCTTCGCCATGGCCGCACCGCAAAGGCCGCCAATGAGGGCGTGCGAGGAACTCGAAGGAATTCCGAAGTACCAAGTAATCAGGTT